>CALGFH010000233.1 GCA_937881255.1 uncultured Actinomycetes bacterium | reverse complement strand
CCCCTAGCTCGCGGTGGCGGCTTCCACGGCCTGGGCGGTGAGCTCGACCATCTCGTCCACCTCGGCGTCGGTGACGACCAGGGGTGGGCCGAGCATGACCAGGTCGCCGTCGGTGCCGTCGGCGCCGCCGGTGGACGAGTAGAGCAGCAGGCCGCGGTCGCGGGCGGCGGCCACGGCGTGCTCGGCGACCCGGCGGGGGCGCGGGAACGGGGCCCGGGTGGTCCGGTCGGCGACCAGCTCGACGGCCAGCATCAGGCCGAGGCCGCGGATGTCGCCGGTGGCCGGGTGGCCGCCGAGGCGGGCCTCCAGGCCGGCCCGGAGGCGCTTGCCCTGGGTCTCGGCCGCCTCGACCAGGTGGCGCTCGCGCAGGACCCGGAGGACGGCCCGGCCGGCGGCGGCCCCGACCACATGGTGGGAGTAGGTGAGGCCGTGGGTGAAGCCGCCCGAGCCGATGGTGTCGTGCACCGCCCCCGAGGCCACGGCCAGCCCCAGCGGCCAGTAGCCGGAGGCGGCCCCCTTGGCCAGGACCAGGATGTCGGGCCGGACGGCCCAGTGGTCGCAGGCGAACCAGCGGCCGGTCCTCCCGAAGCCGGTCATGACCTCGTCGGCGATCAGCAGCACCCCGTGGCGGCGGCAGACCTCGGTCACCGCCGGCCAGTAGTCGTCGGGGGGGACGGCCGCCCCCAGGCCGGCCCCGGCGACCGGCTCGGCCACGAAGGCGGCCACCGTGCCCGGGGGCGAGGCCAGGATCTCCCGCTCCAGGGCCTCGGCGTAGCGGGCCCCGCAGCCGGCCGGGTGGGTGCCGGGGAACGGGCAGCGGTACTCGTAGGCGGCCAGGGTGTGGGAGGCCAGGCCGAGCCAGGGCAGGTACGGGCGGCGCAGCGGGCCGCGGCCGCCGACGTCCAGGGCCCCTCTGGTGTTGCCGTGGTAGCTGCCCTGGCGGCCGATCACCCGCCAGCGGTCCTCGCCCCGGGCCAGGTGGTAGGCGCGGGCCATCTTGAGGGCGGTCTCGACCGCCTCGCTGCCCCCCGACACCGGGTAGACCCGCGGGTCGTCCAGGGGCAGCAGCGGGGCCAGCTCGTCGGCGTAGGCCTCCAGCTGCTCGGAGGCGAACATGGTCCCGTGGGCGTAGGCGACCCGCCCCAGCTGCTCGGCGATGGCCGCGGCCACCGAGGCGTCCCCGTGCCCGATCCCGACCACGATCGCCCCGCCGGCCCCGTCCAGGTACCGCCGCCCCTCGGTGTCCCACAGCTCGCACCCCGAAGCCCTGGCCACCGTCGGCAGCCCGCTCCCCCGGTGGAAGACGTGGCTCATCCCTTGACGTACACCCCGTCCGGATCCAGCTCCTCGCGGATCAGGCGCAGCTCGGTGTCGGTCGGGTCGGGGGTGACCTGGAGGTCGTCGGCGACCTTGAGGTCCCAGCCGGTGGCCGCCTTGGCGTCCTCGACCTCGGCCCCGGGGTGGACGGCCAGCAGGACCATCTCGCCGGTGTCGGGGTCGAAGCCGTAGCGGCCCAGGTCGGTGACGACCACCGACGGGCCCAGCCCCTGCCAGCCCTGGGCGGCCCGCAGGGCGGCCCCGCCGAGGTTGCCGGGGCTGGTCCGGAAGTCGATCCGCTCCACGAACGAGCGGGCCGACTGGCGCATGAGCACGAACACCTCGCGGGCGTTGATGGCGATCTCGCAGGCCCCGCCGGACCCGGGCAGGCGCACCTTGGGCCGCTCGTAGTCGCCGATCACGGTGGTGTTGATGTTGCCGTACCGGTCCAGCTGGGCGGCGCCCAGGAAGCCGACGTCGACCAGCCCCCCCTGCAGGTAGTGGCTGAACAGCTCGACCATGCTCATGGCGGCGGTCGCCCCGGTGACCAGGCAGGGGTCGCCGATCGACAGGGGCAGCCGGGCCGGCCGGGCCCCGTACACCCCCGACTCGTAGATCAGCTCGATGTCGGGCGCGACCGTCCGCTGGGCCAGGGCGACGGCGATGTTGGGCAGGCCGATGCCGACGAAGCAGACCCGCCGGCCCTCCAGGGCCCGCGCCCCGGCGACCACCAGCATCTCGCTCTTGGACCACCGGCTCATCGGTAGTCCCCGTAGTCGACCGACCCCGACAGCGCCGGGGCCGGGGTGAGCTCGGCCCAGCGCTCGGCGCCCAGCTTGTCCACGTACTCCTGGTGGGTGGCGGTGCCGTGGACCCACTCGTCCAGCCACCCACCCAGGGCTTCCGGGTCGCGGCTGATCCGGTCCCACTCCAGGTAGAAGCGGTTGTCGCGGTCGTAGTAGCCCTGGGCGTAGGAGGGGTGGGCGCCGCGCGGGCAGACCACCACCGCGTCCACCTTGATCCCGGGGATCAGGGTCCGGTTGGGGTCGGCCCGGACGACCTCGGAGGCCACCAGCTCCTCGACGACCACGATGACCCGGCTGGCCGCGAAGGCCGCCTCCTTCTGGCAGCCGGTCAGCCCCCAGATCTGGGTGTTGCCGGCGGCGTCGGCCCGCTGGGCGTGGACCACGGCCACGTCGGGGCGGAGCGGCGGCACGGCGAACACCGGCTCGCCCCCGAACGGGGAGGTGACCGGGCGGATGTTGGGGTTGACCTTGGGCAGGTCGGTCTCGAAGTAGGACCGCAGCGGCCAGAACGGCAGGTTGGCCGCGCCGGCGGCGTAGCGCCCGACCATCCCGAAGTGGCTGTACTCCTCCAGCTCCAGGGGGGCCGGGTCGTGGTGCTCGACCCGCCGCCGGATGGCGTGCAGCGACCCCACCCCCGGGTTGCCCATCCACGAGAACACGAGCTTGCGGGCCACGCCGGCGCCGATCATCTGGTCGTAGACGACGTCGGGGGTGAGCCGGCACAGGGTCAGGTCGCGCCGCCGCTGGCGGATCACCTCGTGGCCGGCGGCGAACGAGATCAGGTGGGTGAAGCCCTCGATGGCCAGGGTGTCGCCGTCGCGGACGAGCTCGGCGACGGCGTCGCGCATGGTCGCGACCTTGTCCTCAGCCACCGACCACCTCGGCGGCCGGGGTGGCCGGGTCGGGCGACGGGAAGGAGCCGGCGACCTCCTCGACGGCCTCGGTGAACAGGCGCAGGGCGGTGCGGCACTGGTCGGCGGTGACGACCAGGGGCGGCGACAGCCGCACGGCGCTCTCGCCCGCCTCCAGGACCAGCAGGCCGCGGCGGAAGCAGGCCAGCTGGACCTCCTCGGCCAGCCTCCCGGTCGGGAACTCGACCCCGAGCATCAGCCCGACCCCGCGGACGTCCTCGACCAGCCAGGCGAAGCGGCGCCGCAGCCGCGACAGCCCCTCCAGCAGCAGCTCGCCCTGGGCGGTGGCGTTGGCCAGCAGCTCCTCGTCCCGGAGGACCTCAAGGGTGGCCAGGCCGGCCGCGCAGGGCACGGGGCTGCCGCCGTAGGTGGAGCCGTGGGCGCCCTTGGGCCAGCGCCACAGCTCGTCCCGGGCCATGAACGCGCCCAGGGGCAGGCCCGAGGCGATCCCCTTGGCCGCGATCAGCACGTCCGGCTCGACCCCGGTGTGCTCGATCGCCCACATCCTCCCGGTCCTGCCCATGCCCGACTGGACCTCGTCGGCCACGAACAGGATGCCGTGGCGCTCGCAGACGGCCTTGAGCTTCTCCAGCCAGCCGGGCGGCGGGGTGATGTAGCCGCCCTCGCCCTGGATCGGCTCGACGAACACGGCCGCGACCTCGCCCGGGTCGACCTCGTAGCGGAACAGGGTGTCGGTGAGCCAGTCGACGGTGGCGTGGCCGCAGTCGGGGAAGCTGAGGTTGAGCGGGCAGCGGTGGCAGTAGCCGTAGGGGGCGTGCAGCACCCCCGGGAGCAGCGGCCCGAACCCGGCGTGGTACTTGGCCTTGGAGGCGGTGAGGCTGACCGAGCCGTAGCTGCGGCCGTGGAAGGCGCCGTAGAAGCTGATCGCGTACTGGCGGCCGGTGGCCGCCCGGGCCAGCTTGAGCGCCCCCTCGACGGCCTCGGTCCCCGAGTTGGTCAGGAAGGCCCGGACCGGCCCGGCCATGGGCGCGGTCGCGGCCAGGGCCTTGGCGTACTCGGAGTAGACGGGCAGGTAGAAGTCGCTGGCCGAGTAGTGGAGCAGGTCGGCGGCCTGGCGGCCGACCGCCTCGACCACCCGGGGGTGGGCGTGGCCGGTCGAGCAGACGGCGATGCCGGCGTTGAAGTCGAGGAACAGGTTGCCGTCGACGTCCTCGAGCAGGGCCCCGCTCCCCCGGCGGGGCACCATCGGGTAGGCCCGGGGCAGCGACGGGCTGGTCACGGCCGCGTCCCGTTCCAGCACCCGCCGGCCCTCCGGCCCCGGCACCTCGGTCCTGAGATCAGGCACCGGCCGGCCGGGGTCCAGCCAGGCCGGTGCGGCCGCGGTCTGGGTCAAGAGATCACCGTCTGGGACTGCTCGCGCATGAACTGCTGGACGTAGTAGAGGCCGCCGCCGGCCTTGCCGGAGCTGCCCGACCCCTTCCAGCCGCCGAACGGCTGCACGCCCGGCCAGGCCCCGGTGGTGGCCCCGGCCTTGCGGTTGACGTAGACGACCCCGGCCTCGATCCGGTCCAGGAACTGGTCGACCTCGGCCTGGTCGGCCGAGTAGAAGCCGGCCGTGAGGCCGTACTCGGTGTCGTTGGCCAGCTCCAGGGCCTCGTCAAGGGAGTCGACCGGGGCCACGGCCACGAACGGCACGAACAGCTCGTCCTTGAACAGCCGGTGGCCGGGGGGCAGGTCGCCGACCACGGTCGGGGCGACGTAGTTGCCCTTGGGCAGGTTGTCGTCCTTGAGGACCTCGCCGCCGGCCAGGACCCGGCCCTCCTTGCGGGCCTCCTTGACCGCGTCCTTGAACCGGTCGACGGCCTCGGCGTCGATCACCGGGCCCATGTAGGTCTCGCGGTCCAGGGGGTCGCCGACCCGCAGCTGGGCCGCCCGGTCGGCCAGGCGGCCGGTGAACTCCCCGGCCACCGACCGCTCCACGTACACCCGCGAGCAGGCCGAGCACTTCTGCCCGGAGAAGCCGAAGGCCGAGCGGAGCACGCCCTCGGCGGCCAGGTCGAGGTCGGCCTTGGCCGAGACGATGGCCGGGTTCTTGCCGCCCATCTCGCACACCGCCGGGCGGGGCACGCCCTTGGAGAACTCCTTGTAGATCTTCATGCCGACGGCGTAGCTGCCGGTGAAGGTGATGCCGTCGACGCCGTCGGAGGCCACCACCAGCTTGCCGACCTCGTCGCCGCCGGGCAGGAAGTGGAACACGCCCGCGGGCAGGCCGGCGTCGCGCAGGCACTCGTACAGCTTGTAGCCGGTGAACGAGCCCTGGGGGGACGGCTTGAGGACGACGGTGTTGCCGGCGACCAGGGCGCCCCCGGCCGGCCCGGCGGCCAGGGCCATGGGGAAGTTGAACGGGCTGATGACCGCCCACACCCCGTACGGCTTGAGCACCGAGCGGGTGTGCTCGTTGGCCGACAGCTGGCCCATCTTGCGGGCGAAGCCGTCGTTGTCGTCCAGCTGCTGGCAGTAGTAGCGGATCAGGTCGGCCGACTCCTCGACGTCGCCCAGGGCCTCCAGCCGGTTCTTGCCGACCTCCATGGCCATCAGGGCGGCCAGCTCGTTGGAGCGCTCGCTGATCAGGTCGGCGGCCCGGCGCAGCAGGGCCACCCGCTCCTTCCAGGGCGTGGCCGACCAGGCGCCGAAGGCGGCCTGGGCGGCGGTGACGGCGTCGTCGACGTCGCGCTCGGTGGCCGAGTGGACGGTCGCCAGCTCCAGCTTGGCGTCGTTGGGGCTGTGCAGGGTGAACGGCTCGCCGTCGGTGCGGGCCTCGCCGTCGACCACCGTCGGGATGGTCTCGCCGATCCAGGCCCTGGCCGTCTTCACACCCTCCTCGAAGGCGGCGTGGAGCTCCTCGTTGTCGGCCGAGAGGGTGGCGTAGGTGACGCGGAAGTTGGCCATGGGGGCTCCCTTCGGTGGAAGGCTTCGGCCGTGCTGGTGTGGTTCGGGGACGAGTCTACCTGGGGGTTCGGGCGCCGCTCAGGTCCAGCCGCCGAAGCTCCGGGCGGCCGGCAGGTGGAGCTCGTCGGGGCCGTGGGCCAGGCGGCCGGCGACCATGGTGAAGATCGCCTCGCCGCCTTCCAGCTCGGCCGGGTCGGCGGCCAGCACGTCGCCACCGAAGGCGGTCAGGTCGGCCCGCTGGCCGGGCTCGATGGTGCCGCTGATCCGCTCCTGGCGGGCCAGGACCCGGCCCCCGAGGGTGAACACCTCCAGGGCCACCGGGAGCCCGAGGCGCTGGCTGGGCCGGTGGTGGTGGACGGCCGAGGCCACCCCGTGCCAGGGGTCGAGGGGGGTGACGTGGGCGTCGGAGGAGCCGCCGGTCGGGACCCCCCGCCGCCACAGGTCGGCGAACGGGTTCATGCTCTTGGCCCGGCGCGGGCCGAGGCGGCGGGCGTACATGCCGTCGGGCCCGCCCCAGGCGGCGTCGAAGGCCGGCTGCACGCTGGCCGCCAGGCCCAGCTCGGCCATCCGGTCGGCCCCGTCGGCGCCGAGCAGCTCGACGTGCTCGATCCGGTGCCGGCAGCCCCGGAAGGCGGTCGGCCCGACCGCCTTCATGGCCCGGCGGGCGCAGCGCAGGGCCTGGCCGATGGCCACGTCGCCGATGGCGTGGACGCCCACCTGGACCCCGGCCTGGCTGGCCCGCACGTACAGCTCGGTCAGCTCCTCGTCGTCGTGGTACAGCACCCCGGAGGTCTCGGGCCGGTCCTCGTACGGGGTGGAGAGGGCGGCGGTGTGGGAGCCGAGCGACCCGTCCAGGAACAGGTCGCCGCCGACCTGGGCCAGCTTGCGCTCCTCCACGTAGTCGAGGTCGAGGTCGCCCCAGTAGCCGACCACCTCGATGGGCAGGGTCTCGACCCGGTCCAGCAGCAGCTCGAAGTCGCGCCGGCCGGCGATGTCGGGCCCGCCCATCTCGTGGACGCAGGCCACCCCGCGCCGGGCGGCCTGGCACAGGGCGGCGTCCTGGGCGGCCAGCAGGGTGGCCGCGGGCAAGGTCTCGAGGGCGAACCGCCTGGCCAGGTGGTTGGCGTCGCCTCTGGTCACCCCCGTCGGGGCCCCGGCCGCATCCCGGTCGCAGCCGGTCGCGGCCAGCGCCCCCGAGTCGCCCAGCACCTCCAGGGTGGCCAGGCCCTGGTGGCCGTCGACCCGCGACAGGTAGACCGGGCGGCCGCCGGCGGCGTCGGCCAGCTCGGCCGGCGACGGCAGCTCGGCGGTGTCGAAGCGGGTCTCGTCGTAGCCGTCGCCCCAGAGCAGCCCCTCCGCGGGCGCCCGGGCCGCGGCCGCCCGGACCCGTTCCAGCAGCTCGGCCACCGAGCGGGCCTGGCGCAGGTCGGCGCCGTGGCCGGCCAGGCCGGTGGCCGACAGGTGGACGTGGGCGTCCACGAACCCGGGCATCAGGGTGGCGTCGCCCAGGTCGACCACCCGGTCGGCCCCGAGGGCGGCGACCTCGGCAGCCGGGACCACGGCGGTGATGCGCCCGCTCTGGATGGCCACGGCCAGGTCGAGGCGGCGGCCGAGACCGTCACCGAGGCGGTTGCGTGGGTCGTGGAGGCTCGGCCCGGCTGCCCCCCAGACGGTGTGGGCGATGACCGCGAGGCCGGGCACGGGCTGGGGAACCTCCTAG
>CALGFH010000232.1 GCA_937881255.1 uncultured Actinomycetes bacterium | reverse complement strand
CCCGCCGGCATCCACCGCCGCCTCAGCTGCCCGTGGTGGCTCGCCAGCGCCCACCGTCTATGGCGACAGCGCCTACGGCACCGGGCCGCTGCTGGCCAGCCTGCACACCGCCGGCATCGACCCGCGGGTCAAGGTCCAGGCCGCGGTCGCGCCCACCGGCCACTTCGCCAAGGACCAGTTCCGGATCGATCTTGCCGCGGGCACCGTGACCTGCCCCGCCAAGCGCACCGCCCCGATCGTCTACAACCCCAACCCGCGCCACCGCCACCACGGCCAGGCCAGCTTCGGGGAGGCCTGTCAGAGCTGCCCGCTTCGCGGCCAGTGCACCAGCGCCCGGGCGGGCCGCACCGTCACCATCACCCCCTACGAGGCAGAATTGGCCGCTGCCCGTGCCCGCCAGGCCGACCCCGACCTGGCGGCCGACTACCGCGCGACCCGACCCAAGGTCGAGCGCAAGCTCGCCCACCTGGTCCGCCGCCGCCACGGCGGCCGCCGTGTCCGGGTCCGCGGCCTGGCCAAGGTCGCCGCCGACTTCAACCTGCTGGCCGCCGCGGTCAACCTGGCCCGGCTGGGCGTGCTTGGCCTGTACTGGACCCCATCAGCTGGCTGGGCAGCATGAGCCGACCAGCGCCCACACCGACAGCCGTGCCGCACGGCGACCCGCGTGCCACCCACGCCTAGCCAGGCAACCGACACCGCCCACTCCTCGCCATTGCAGCCGGCGGCATGCTCGACCGCGCCGCAGCCTGACCTCAACAGCCCGTTTCACACCAGCCACCTAGGGGTTGTGGCGGACCCGCTCGACCATGTTGAGCAGGGCCAGGGGGGAGAAGGGCTTGGTGAAGTAGTCGTCGGCCCCGGCGGCCAGGCCCTGGTCGCGGTCGCGCTCCTGGGCCTGGGCGGTCAGCATCACGACCACGATGTCGCTGGTGTCGGGGTCGGCCTTGAGCTGGCGGCAGACCTCCAGGCCGTCCAGCCTCGGCATCATGATGTCGAGCAGGACCAGCCTGGGGGCCTCGCCCCTGGCCACCTCCAGGGCCTCGACCCCGTCGGCCGCCTCCAGGATCTCGTAGTCGTCGCCCTCCAGGGTGACGTGCACCAGGGCCCGCACGGCCGGTTCGTCGTCGGCGATCAGCAGCTTCATCGGCCGCTCCCGGCAAGCTCGTCAGAGGTGGTTGGCAGGGTGAAGCGGAACACCGAGCCGACCCCCGGCCAGGACTCGGCCCAGAGCCGGCCGCCGTGCATCTCGACCAGCCGCTTGGTGATGTAGAGGCCGAGGCCGGTGCCGCCGGCGCGGCGGACCTCCTCGCGGTCCACCCGGTAGAACTTCTCGAACAACTGCCCCATGTCGCGTGGGCTCATCCCGATTCCCTGGTCCCGAACGCTCACCTGCACCGAGTCACCGTCCTGGTCGACGATGACGAGGACCTCGCCGCCCCCGGGGGAGTATTTGATCGCATTCCCGACCAGGTTGGTCAATATCTGCTCGACCTTGTCGGGGTCGCCCCAGACGACCGGCAGGCTGCCCGGGAGCTTGGTCCGCAGGGTGTGCTTGGCGGCCATGGCCCGGAACGGCGACAGGATCCGCTCCACCACCGAGGCCAGGTCGAGCGGGCGGGGGTCCAGGACCAGGCGGCCCGACTCCATCCGGGAGACGCTCAAGAGATCATCGATCAGCCGGGCCAGGCGGCGGGAGGCGTCGAGGATCTCGACCGCCGAGGAGCGCTGGCGCTCCACCGGCATGTCCCGCAGCACCAGCAGCTCGGCGAACCCGTGGATGAGGGTGAGCGGGGTCCGCAGCTCGTGGGAGACGGTCGAGATCAGGGCCGACTTGACCTCGTCGATCTCCCGCTCCCGGGAGACGTCGCGGATCACGTCCACCCCGCCCACGACCCGGCCCCTGGGGTCGAAGATGGGGGCCGAGGAGACCGCCACCGGCACCTTGCGGCCGTAGCGGCTGACCAGGTCGGCCGGCCCGCCGACCTGGGCGGTGGCGATCGGCAGGACCTCGGCGTAGGGGCGGCCCCTGGCCTCGGCCTCGGTCCAGCCGGTGAGCGCCTCAAGGGCCCGGTTCATGGCCGTGACCCGCCCGTAGGGATCGGACAGCAGGACCCCGTCGGCGATCGCGTAGAACACCGCCCTGGCCTCGCCGGCCGCCCGCTCCGCCTCCTCCAGCCGCAGGGCCGCCTCCAGCGCGCCCGCGATCTGGTTGCCGGCCAGCCCGAGCAGGGCCTCCTGCTCGCGGTCGAGCTGGTGGCGCTCGGTCCAGCAGAGGGCGAGCAGGCCCAGGAAGCGGCCCCGGGACAGCAGCGGGACCAGGGCCAGGGAGCGGACCCCCAGCTTGGCCACCAGCTCGTGCAGGGCGTTGGTGGTGGCCACCTCGTCCAGGTCGGCCAGGCCGACGACCTGGCCGGCGCGGAGGCTGGGCAGGGGCAGGACGTGGCGGATCTCGGCGTCGGCCTTGACGATGTCGTCGGCCACCCCGTTGTCGGGGAAGCCGGCCACGGCCCGCAGGACCAGGTCGCCGGCCGGGCGGGCCGCCCCCAGGATGGCCCGGGTCGCCCCCACCTCCGGCTGGAGGCCGGCCAGGGCCACCTCGGCCAGCCGCTGCAGGCTGGTCGCCCCGACGACCTGGGCCGACAGGTGGCGCAGGCGCTCCAGGGCCTCCATGCGGCCGGCCAGGTGCCGCCGCATCGTCTCCAGGTCGCTGGCCACCGCGCCCAGCTCGTTGTCGACGCCAAGGGTGACCGGGGTCTCCAGGTCGCCGCCGGCCAGCCGGCCCGAGGCCGAGCGCAGGGCGTCGGCCGGGGCCCCGACCGCCCGGCGCAGCCAGACGGCCAGCAGGACCAGCGCGGCCAGCATCATCAGGGCGGTCCGCACGGCCAGGGTCTGGGCGGTCTCATAGGTCCGGTCCTGGTTGCGGGCGTAGCTGTACTGGGCCCCGGCCAGCTGGTCCTCGAACCGCGCCTGGAGGAGGCAGAGCTCCCGGAAGTGGCGGTCGGCCCGGCGCTGGGCCTCGACCAGGGCGGCCGCCCCCGCCCCCTGCCGGCGCACCCGCAGCTCCGTCTGCCCGGTCCGCACCCAGGCCCGGTACTCGGCCGCCACCTGCTGGACCAGCGGCGGCAGGTTCCGCCAGCGCTCGCTCAGGGCCCTCACCCGCTTGAAGCCCTCGTCGGCCCGGACGTGGGCCCGGGTCCCGGCCTCGAACGACGCCTGGTCGCCGGTGAGCAGGTAGGCGCGCCGGCTCGTCTCCATGGCCACCAGGTCGCGGCTGAGCCCGGTGGCGGCCCGCCGCAGCTCGTCGACCCGGTCGACGGTGGACTGGATGGAGGTGCTGGACCGGGCCGCGTCCCCGGCGGCCAGGAAGATGGCCGCCCCCCAGGCCAGCACGAGCATGCCGAGCAGGGCGAGCAGGACGGTGAGCTGCACCCGCAGGCGCCGCATCCCTAGCGCCCGCGGTTCGCGGTCGCCTGGATCGCCGCCAGCCGTCCCCGGTCGACCAGGTGGATGGCGTCGACGGCGTCGGGGGCGAACTGGCTCCCGGAGGCCTCGCGCAGCCGGTGGAGGGCTTCGTCGAGGCTGGCCGCGACCCGGTAGGGGCGATCGGTGGTGATGGCGTCGAAGGCGTCGACGGCCGCGAACACCCGGGCGGCCAGGGGGATCTGCTCGCCCTTGAGGCCCTCGGGGTAGCCGGCCCCGTCCCAGCGCTCGTGGTGGGAGTAGATGACCGCCCTGACCACGTCCATGTGCGGCACCCCTTCGAGGATGCGCAGGCCGATGGCCGGGTGCTCGCGCATCAGGGCCCACTCCTCGT
>CALGFH010000231.1 GCA_937881255.1 uncultured Actinomycetes bacterium | reverse complement strand
CGGCGTTCAAGGTGCAGCGCTCGGCGGCGGCCTACTGGCGCGGCTCGGAGAAGAACCCGCAGCTCCAGCGGATCTACGGCACCGCCTGGGAGTCCAAGGACGCCCTCGCCCAGCACCTCCACCTGCTCAAGGAGGTCGAGAAGCGGGACCACCGCCGGCTCGGGGTCGAGCTCGACCTGTTCTCGTTCCCGGACGAGATCGGCTCCGGCCTGGCCGTGTTCCACCCCAAGGGCGGCATCGTCCGCCGCGTGATGGAGGACCACTCGCGCCGGCGGCACGAGGAGGCCGGGTACCTGTACGTCAACTCGCCCCACATCACCAAGGACACCCTGTTCGAGATCTCCGGGCACCTCGGGTGGTACGCCGAGAACATGTACCCGCCGCTGGAGGACGAGGGCCGGCGGTACTACCTCAAGCCGATGAACTGCCCCTTCCACATCCTCATCTACCGGTCCCGGGGCCGCAGCTACCGCGAGCTGCCCATGCCGCTGTTCGAGTTCGGCACCGTGTACCGCTTCGAGAAGTCGGGGGTGCTGCACGGGCTCACCCGCGTCCGCGGCCTGACCATGGACGACGCCCACATCTTCTGCACCCCCGAGCAGCTGGAGGGGGAGCTGCGCAAGCTCCTCCGGTTCGTGCTCGACCTGCTCGCCGACTTCGGGCTCAGCGACTTCTACCTCGAGCTCTCGACCCGCGACGACGAGAAGGAGAAGTTCGTCGGCTCCGAGGAGGAGTGGGCCGACGCCACCGAGGCGCTGCGGCGGGCCATGGTCGCCGAGGGCCTGGGCTACGTGCTGGACGAGGGCGGGGCGGCCTTCTACGGCCCCAAGATCTCGGTCGAGGCGCGCGACGCCATCGGCCGGACCTGGCAGCTGTCCACCATCCAGGTGGACTTCCAGCTGCCGCAGCGGTTCGAGCTCGAGTACCAGGCCTCCGACGGCTCACGGCAGCGGCCGATCATGATCCACCGGGCGTTGTTCGGGTCGGTCGAGCGGTTCTTCGGGATCCTGGTGGAGCACTACGCCGGGGCCTTCCCGGCCTGGCTGGCCCCGGTCCAGGTGGCGGCGATCCCCATCTCGGCCGACCAGGTGCCCTACCTGGAGGACCTGGCCGAGCGTCTGCGCGCCGAGGGCGTCCGGGTCGAGGTCTACGCCTCCGACGACCGCATGCAGCGCAAGATCCGCGAGGCCCAGCGGGCCAAGGTCCCGTTCATGGTGCTGGCCGGGGAGAAGGACGTGGCCCAGCACAGCGTCTCGTTCCGCTACCGCGACGGCTCCCAGCGCAACTTCGTCCCCCTGGACGAGGCGGTGCGGGACGTCGTGGGCTTCATCGAGTCCCGCGACAACGCCGAGCCCTCGGCTCAGGCCCCCGGCGGCCAGCCCGCCCAGGTCACCGCCGACCCGTCAGGCTGAGCCTCCGGCGGGGCCCTGGGGGGCGGCCGGGTCCGGGGGCTGGCCGTTGGCGTCGCGGGCGCGGTCGACCATGCGCTCGAGGCGGCGGATGGCCTGGACGAGGACGGCCGTGGGGACCTTGACGTGGTCGGGGATGCAGCCGGCGTGGAGGACGCGGGCGTCGTTGGTCATGAACACCACCCGGTGGTCGACCGGGCGGTCGCAGATCATGCACCGGACGCGGTGGTGGACCATGGTCGAGGAGGCGATGATCGTGATCCGCCCCGAGTGGTCGTCCATGCGCGTCTCCTCGCAACAGCCGGTACGCGCAGTTTGCCAGGCTCTGGCGGATCAGGCCCGGGGGACCGCCCCGGTGCCGGGGGTCATGGCCCGGAGGTGGGCCGCCGAGGCGATCCGCTCCTCGGCGATCCGGTCGGCGACCTCGGCCGTCGGCGCGTCCTCGGCCCGGGCCCGGCGGAAGATGAGCCGAAGCGCCTCGGCCACCCCCTGCACCGACACGTCCAGCCGGTCGGGCGAGTAGCGCAGCTCGCCGGCCCCGATGACCGCATAGGGCGCGGCCGAGTTGATGACGTAGTCGGGGGCGTACAGGATCCCGCGCTCCAGCAGCCGCCGCCCGTCGGCCGCGGTGGCCAGCTGGTTGTTGGCCCCGCCGGCCACGATCCGGCAGCGCAGCCGGGGGATGGTGTGCTCGTTCAGCACCCCGCCGATGGCGCACGGGCTGAACACGTCGCAGTCGACGTCGTACAGGGCGTCGGGGTCCTCGACCCTGATGTCGAGCCGGATGGCCAGCTCCTTGGCCCGGGCCGGGTCGACGTCCGACCCGCTGACCACCGCGCCGTTGGCCACCAGCAGCTCGGCCAGTTGCCCGCCGACCCCGCCAAGGCCCTGGATCGCGACCCGGCGCCCGGCCACGTCGGGGGTGCCGTAGACCTCGTCGAGGGCGGCGCCGATGCCGGCGTACACCCCGCGCGCGGTCAGCGGGGTCGAGTCGCCGGTGCCCCCGAACCGCTGGTCGATGGCCCACACGAAGTCGGTCTCGCGGGCGATGTCGATCATCTCCTGGGCCGAGGTGCCCAGGTCGGGGCCGGTGCCGAAGCGGCCGGCGAGCAGCTGCACGAACCGCCCGAAGGAGCGCAGCAGCACCCGCTTGTCGGCGGCGCCGTCCTGCTTGAGCAGGACCGCCTTGCCGCCGCCGCGGGGCAGGTCGGTGAAGGCGAACTTGTAGGTCATGCCCTTGGAGAGCCGCAGGGCGTCCTCGAGCGCGTCCTCCTCGGAGGCGTACGCCTTGTAGCGGGTGCCGCCACGCGCCGGGCCGAGGGCGGTGTCGTGGATGGCGATGATCGCCCGCATCCCGGTCTGCCGGTCGAAGCAGAACACCACCTGCTCGTGGCCGTGCTCGGCCATCCTGTCGAAGACGCCCACATCACCCTCCTGCGCTCGCGGTCACCGGGGGGCAGGGGCGGTCCCGCCCAGCACCGTTGCCGGGTCGTGGCTGGGGGTCGCCCCGCCGCACCATCACGATACCCCCCGAGCGCCGCGACAGTCGGGCGGGGCCCGGGCACCGGGACCTCCGGGGTCGGCCTGGCCGTGGCCGGCGGCTACCATCGTGTCGGCAGGACGCATCCGGCCGGGAGGTCGATTGGTGAGGGTGGACACCATCTGGGACCAGCGGGCCGAGCGGATGCCGGCCGACGAGCGGGCCGACCTGCAGGCCGGGCGCCTGGACGGGCTGCTGGGGCGGCTGGCCGAGCGGAGCCCGTTCTACCGGGAGCGGCTGGCCGCCGCCGGCGTCGGCCCCGGCGCCCGGGTCGGCCTCGACGGCCTGGCCGGCCTGCCCTTCACCACCAAGCAGGACCTCTGGGACACCTACCCCTGGGGCCTCCTGGCCGTGCCCAGGGAGCAGGTCCTGCGCGTCCACGGCTCGTCGGGCACCGGCGGCCGGCCCACCCTGGTCGCCTACTCCCGGGCCGACCTCGAGCTCTGGGCCCAGGTGTGCGCCCGCGCCCTCGGCTGCGCCGGGGCGGGCCCGGGCACGCTGGTGCACAACGGCTACGGCTACGGGCTCTTCACCGGCGGGCTGGGCATGCACGCCGGGGCCGAGCTGATGGGCTGCACCCTGGTCCCGGTGTCCGGCGGCCAGACCCAGCGCCAGGTCACCCTGCTCCGCGACCTGCGGCCCGAGGTGCTGTGCTGCACCCCCTCGTACGCGACCCGGCTGGGGGAGGCGCTGGCCGAGGCGGGGGTGGCCCGGGACGAGCTGGCCCTGCGGGTCGGGATCTTCGGAGCCGAGCCCTGGAGCGAGGCCATGCGGGCCCAGATCGAGGACCTGCTGGGGCTGCGGGCGCTCGACATCTACGGTCTCTCGGAGGTCATCGGCCCCGGGGTGGCCTGCGAGTGCGTGGAGGCCCAGGCCGGCCTGCACGTCAACGAGGACCACTTCCTGGTCGAGGTGGTCGACCCCGACTCGGGGCGGCCGCTGGGGGCGGGGGAGCGGGGCGAGCTGGTCTTCACCACCCTGACCAAGGAGGCGATGCCGCTGCTGCGCTACCGCACCGGCGACATCGCCGCCCTCGACCGCTCGGCCTGCCCGTGCGGCCGGACCCTGGCCCGGATGTCCAAGGTGACCGGGCGCCGCGACGACATGCTGGTCATCCGGGGCGTGAACGTCTACCCGAGCGAGGTCGAGGCGGTGCTGGTCGCCGAGCGGGCCGTCGCCCCCCACTACCTGCTGGTGGTCGACACGACCCAGACCATGCCGCGGCTGGTGGTGGCCTGCGAGCTGGCCGCCGGCTGGGCGATCTGCGAGGAGACCGAGCAGGCCGAGCGCGAGCGCGTGGCCGCCGAGGTCGCGGCCGCCCTCCAGGACCGGCTCGGGCTGACGGTGGAGGTCCGGGTCCTGCCCGGCGGCACCATCCCCCGGGTCGAGCTGGGCAAGGCCGTCCGGGTCGCCCAGCGCACCGCCGACCGCGACCCGCTGCCCGGCTGGCTGTGAGCGACTGTGGATGACGGGGTGGAACCGTCGGGGGGGTATGGCAGACTCGGCAGCCGTGCACCCCAAGTTCCTGACCCATGACCTGAACCCGGCGCAACGGGAGGCGGTCGAGACCACCGTTGGGCCGCTGTGCATCCTGGCCGGGGCCGGGACGGGCAAGACCCGGGTGATCTCGCGGCGGGTCGCCTACGCGATCGCCACCGGGGCCGTCCACCCCGGGCACGTGCTGGTGGTGACCTTCACCGACAAGGCGGCCAACGAGATGCGCGAGCGGCTGGCCGCCCTCGGGTTCCCCGGGGTCCAGGCCAAGACCTTCCACGCCGCCGCCTGGGGCCAGCTGCGCTACTTCTGGTCGCGGCTGTCCGACACCCGGCTGCCCGAGGTGATCAGCTCCAAGGCCCCGTTGCTCGCCCCCCTCCAGCGCAGCCTCCCCGGCGGCTACAAGTTCACCGCCATCAAGGACCTGGCCGACGAGCTGGAATGGGCCAAGGCGCGCCGCCTCGACCCCTCCAGCTACCAGGCGGCGGCCGAGGCCATCGGGCGCACCCCGCCCGTCCCCGCCGACCTGTTCACCGGGGTGTTCCGCCGCTACGAGCGGGCCAAGGAGCGGGCCGGGCGGATCGACTTCGAGGACATGCTGGTCCGCATGCTGGAGGGGTTCGAGCGCCGCGAGGACGTGGCCGAGGAGTTCCGCGGCCAGTACCGCTGGTTCTCGGTCGACGAGTACCAGGACACCAACCCGCTCCAGCAGGCGCTGCTCGAGACCTGGCTGGGGGAGCGGCGCGACCTGGCCGTGGTCGGCGACGAGGACCAGACCATCTACACCTTCACCGGGGCCACCTCCGAGTACCTGACCGGGTTCGCCCGCCGGTTCCCCGAGGCCCGGGTGGTCCGGCTGGAGGACAACTACCGCTCCAGCCCGGAGGTCCTGGCCCTGGCCAACCGGCTGCTGGCCGCCACCCCGGGCCGCCCGGACCGGGGCAAGCGGCTGGTCGCGACCCGCCCCTCGGGCCCGGAGCCGACCGTGGCCGCCTTCGAGAACGCCGAGCGGGAGGTCAGGGCGGTGGTCGCCGAGGTCGGCCGCCTGGCCGGGGCCGGGGTCGACCTGGACGAGGTGGCCGTGCTGCTCCGGACCAACGCCCAGATCCCCCCGTTCGAGGAGGCGCTGGCCGCCGCCGGCATCCGCTACCAGGTCAGGGGCGAGCTGTTCTTCCGCCGGACCGAGGTGCTGCGGGCCATCGGGGTGCTGCGCTCGCGCACGGCCCGGGCGGCCGGCGGCGGGCTGGTCGACGCCCTCGAGGCGATCTGGTTCGAGCGGTTCGGGTTCCGCCGCGACGATGAGCCCGACGGCGAGGAGGCCCGCCAGCGCCACGCCAGCCTGATCACCCTGCTCGGCATCGCCGAGCGGGTCGGGGACGAGGCCGGGATGGCCGGGTTCCTGGAGGAGATGGGCCGGCGGGCCGCCCAGGAGGTCGAGGGCACCGGGGGCGGGGTGAACCTGCTCACCTACCACCGGGCCAAGGGGCTGGAGTTCGACGCGGTGCTCCTGCCGGCGATCGAGGAGGGGGTCCTGCCGATCCGGCAGGCGAGCACGCCCGCCGAGGTGGCCGAGGAGCGGCGGCTGCTGTACGTGGGGCTGACCAGGGCCCGGGTCCACCTCTGGCTGTCCTGGGCGGCCCGCCGGGCCGGGGCGTCAGGCCGCGAGCAGTCCCGCAAGCCGTCCCGGTTCCTCGACGACCTGGTCCCGCCGGGGGCGGGGAGGGTCCGGCCCCGGGCGGTGGCCAGCGGCATGCCCCGGACGGGCCGGGCCAGCGTGCGGGCCGACGGCCCCCTGGCCGAGCAGCTGCGGGCCTGGCGGCGCAAGCGGGCCGAGGCCGACGGCGTGCCCGCCTACGTGGTCTTCAACGACCGCACCCTGGCCGCCCTGAGCGAGCGCCAGCCCCGGAGCCGGGGCGAGCTGCTGGCGGTCGAGGGCATCGGCCCCAGCAAGCTCGACAAGTACGGCGACGAGCTGCTCGCCCTGCTCACCCCGGCCGAGGGC
>CALGFH010000230.1 GCA_937881255.1 uncultured Actinomycetes bacterium | reverse complement strand
CCGCCGGCGCGCCAGAGCCCCACCTTCCGGTGCCGGGTCCACCGCCGCAGGGCGCGCCGCAACCTCGGCCTCTGGTGCCGGGTCCTGAGTCGCCGGGCGCGCCGCAACCCCAGCATCCGGTGCCAGGTCCCCCGGTGGGGGAGGCTAACCCATCGGCGGATGCGGGGAGTTCAGTTGTCCACAGCCCCCTGGGCCCGGACCCGGCCCCCGGGCCTTTGGCGGTCGACCCGGCGGATCTGGTGACCGGGGATCAGCGGTGGGGGCTGAAGAGCGTGACCGTCCTCAGGCCGGGGGTGGGGCGGGTGGTGCGGCTCGACCTGCGGGGTGGGGTTGGGAGGGGGCCGTTCGGGGTTGCCGCCGAGGGGTGGGTGGCGGAGCTGACTGCCGGGCTGGTGCTGCCGGGGTGGCTGGGTGGGGTGGCCAGGGAGGGTGGGCTGGTGGCGGGGCGGCTGGGGGAGCCGTGGCGGCCGGAGGTGGTGGGGCTGGTGCGGGAGGACCCGGGGCTGGCGGGGCGGGTCGATCTGGGGGCGGTGTTCGCGGTGCCGGGGGGGCGGCGGGGGACCGGGCTGGAGCATTGGCTGCGGGGGGTGGAGCTGGCGCCGGACCGGGGCGAGCCGATGCTGTTGCTGCTGCGCGAACCACCGCCCTCCGGGCGGGGTTCCCTGCTGCTGCTGGACGTTGACGGGGGGGTGCTGGGCGGGCACACCTTGGTGGTGGGCCGCTGAGCGGGGTCAGGCGCCGGGGTCGGCGCGGTCCTGCATCTCCCAGGCGTGGTCGAGGACGTGCCAGGCGATCCGGCGGATGGCGTAGCGGGGCGGCCAGCCCTTGGGGGACGGCCGCGAGCCGTCGGAGGCGCGGCCCAGGGCCTCGGCCAGCTGGTCGCGCAGGGCCTTGATGGCCTTGCGGTCGCCCACCTCGGGGGGCGGGAGCTTGACGCCGACCTGGCGGGCGTAGGCGGCCTCGGCCTCGAGCACGTGGCCGAGCATCTTGTCGCGGTCCCGGCCTCCTCCCCGGGGGCCCTTGCGGAGCTCGGCCGGGGAGGCCTTGGCAACCCGGTCGAGGGTCGCCCAGGCCGCCCGCATCAGCTCGACCTGGCGGGCCGCCTGGCGGGCGGTGAGGGGCTCGGCGTCGGCCTCGGGGATCTCGTGGGGGACGCCGAAGTCGGTCGCGCCCTTGCCCTTGACCCGCTCGACGACCTCGAAGCGCTCCCCCGCCTTGGCCGGGGCCGGGAAGGCGGCCCTGGCCCGCTCGGCCACCTCGGCGTAGCGGGGGGCGTAGGCGGCCAGGGCCTCGAGGGCCAGCTCCTCGGTCTTGGCGGAACGGCACCAGCCGGGGAAGTCGATCGAGCAGGCGAACACCTTCTTGTCGCCCGCCTCCACGTACACCGGGATCGGCTTGACCATGGGCCAATCCTCTCACGGCCGGAGATACCTTCGTCGGAGCGGCCGCGACCTTGGTGGGATACGCGGGCGTTGCGGGTGTGAGAAGGTGACGGCGTCGTACTTCCCGAGCCGTCGGAGGGCCTTCCAGGGTGCTGGTCGCGCAGGTCGAAGACCTCAGCAAGCGCTATGGGACCGTCCAGGCCCTCGACCGGGTCGACGTCGAGATCGCCCAGGGCTGCACCGGGCTGGTCGGCTCCAACGGGGCCGGGAAGTCGACCCTGATCAAGCTGCTGCTCGGGCTGCTCGTGCCCGACCAGGGCCGGGCCAGCGTGCTCGGCCACGACGTGGCCGTCGACCCGCTGGCCGTGCGCAGCCAGGTCGGCTACCTGCCCGAGGGCGCCTGCCTGCCCGGGGACGTGACCGCGGCCGACTTCGTCGCCTTCATGGCCCAGCTGGGCGGCCTGCCGCCCCGGCCGGCCCGCGAGCGGGCGGCCGAGGTCTGCTACCAGGTCGGCCTGGAGGAGGAGCGCTACCGGGCCGTCGGCGGGTTCTCCACCGGCATGCAGCAGCGGGTCAAGCTGGCCGTGGCCCTGGTCCACGACCCGAGCCTGCTGCTGCTGGACGAGCCGACCGACGGCATGGACCCGCAGGGGCGCGAGGACATGCTCGACCTGATCGCCCGCATCCGGGGCGAGCTCGGCATCGACGTGCTGGTCTCGACCCACCTGCTCGGGGACGTGGAGCGGGTCTGCGACCGGGTGGTCATGGTCCACGGCGGCCACGTCCTCGCCCAGGGCTCGATCGCCGAGGTCGCCGGGACCACCGAGCCCGGCTTCGGGATCCAGCTCGGGAACAACGGCCCCGAGGTACTCGCCGCCCTGGCCGCTGCCGGGCTGGAGGCCCGTCCCAGCGGCAACGACCTGCTGGTCAAGGGCGCCTCCGACCTCATCCGCGACGTGGCCGCCGAGCGGGGCTGGCCGCTGCGGCGGATGGTGCCGAGGGCGCCGAGCCTCGAGGAGACGTTCCTGCGGCTCCAGGCCGCCGCCGGTGGGGTGCCGCCGGCCGAGCCCGCCTCGCCGGCCCCGGCCCCCGAGGCCGCCTGGGGGGTGCGACGGTGAGCGAGGTCAGCGCGCCCGGCGGGACCATCTACGACCGCGGCTACCGGCACTACGAAGGGCCCCGGGAGGGCCAAGGGCGGCGGGTCCGGGCGATCGCGCTCGCCGGGGTGCGCCGGGTCCTGGGGCTCAAGCGCAACTGGAAGACCAAGGTGGTGCCGTGGGGGCTGCTGGTGCTGGCCTTCGGGCCGGTGCTGGCCTTCATCGGGGTCCGGGTGCTGTTCGCCGAGGCCGCCGACGAGTTCTTCACCTACGCCCAGTACCTGCGCATCGTGGCCGGGCTGCTGCTGCTCTTCGCGGCCACCGCCGGGCCCGAGCTGCTCTGCCCCGACCGGCGCCAGAACGTCCTGGCCCTGATCTTCACCCGGCCGGTCACCCGCTCCGACTACCTGCTGGCCAAGCTGGCCGCGCTGCTGGCCGTTGTCGCCCTGATCGCGATCGTGCCCCTGGTCGTGCTGTTCCTCGGCAACACCCTGACCGCCGACAGCGCCGCCACCTACCTGCGCCAGAACCTGGACGACCTGGGCAAGATCCTGATCGCCGGGTCGGTCCTGACCGTCTTCTACTCGATCGTGGCCCTGGCCGCGGCCAGCCTGACCGACCGGCGGGCGGTGGCCACGGCCGGGCTGCTCGGCGTGTTCCTGGGCAGCTCGGCCCTGGCCAACATCCTGTTCTTCACCGCCCAGTTCGACGGCCGGCGCTGGGTCGCCTTCCTGTCCCTCAGCGGGCTGCCCGGGCGGTTCGTGGACTGGCTGTTCGGGGCCGGGTTCGACCAGGGCACCCTGGCCGACCAGGCCGGCTTCACCGGCCCGGGCTACCTGGTGGCGATGGCGGTGGTGGTGGCCGTGGCCGCCGCCCTCCTGACCTGGCGCGTCCTGCGCCTGCGGCCATGAGCGGGCAGCCGGCGGGCGGAGCGCCCGGGGCGGCCGTGGTCGAGCTGCGGCGGTTCTCCAAGTGGTACGGGGACGTGGTCGCCGTGGCCGACCTGTCGTTCGAGCTGCGACCCGGGGTGACCGGGCTGCTCGGGCCCAACGGGGCCGGCAAGACCACCACCCTCAAGGCCATCTGCGGGCTGCTCCACCCCTCCCAGGGCGAGGTGCTGCTGTTCGGGCGGCCGATCGCCCGCGACCCGATGCTGTACCGGGCGATCGGGGTCGTCCCCGACGGGGACCGGCTGTACCCGCGGCTGACCGTCCGCTCCTATGTGCGGCTGCACGCCGAGCTGCAGGGGCTCTCCGACGCCGGGGCGGCCGCCGAGCGGGCCATCGCCGAGGTGGACATGGCCCCGCTGGCCGACCGGCGCCTCAAGGGGCTGTCCAAGGGCGAGCGCCAGCGGACCAAGGTGGCCGGGGCGATCGTCCACCAGCCGGCCCTGCTGGTGCTGGACGAGCCGATGACCGGGATGGACCCGGGGCAGCGGGCCCGCTTCATCGAGCTGGTCCGGCTGATCGGGGCGGCCGGGGTGACCGTGCTCGTCTCCAGCCACATCCTCGACGAGGTGGAGCGGCTGGCCTCCCAGATCCTGGTGATGGTCTCGGGCCGGCTGGCCGCCTCCGGCGACTACCACGCCATCCGCGACCTGATGGCCGACCAGCCGCGCACCGTGATGGTCAAGGCCGACGAGGCCAGGCGGCTGGCCGCGGGGCTGATCGCGCTGCCCTCGACGGTGGCCGTCGAGGTGGACGGCGAGGGCCTGCGGGCCCGTACCCGCTCGGTCGACAGCTTCGCCACCGCCCTGCCCCGGCTGGCCCGCGACCAGGGCGCCACCCTGCGCGAGGTCCGCACCACCGACGAGTCCCTCGAGCAGGTCTTCCGCTACCTGGTGGGCAGACGATGAGCAAGAATCTGACACTCCTGCGGTTCAGCCTCGGGCAGCTGCTGGCCGGGCGGCGGCTGATCATCATCGCCCTGCTGGTCGCGCTGCCGCTGGTGCTGCCGTCGGTGTTCGCCGCCGGGGCCGACATCGACCCGGCCACCTTCACCCTCGACCTGTTCCGCCAGCTGGTCCTGCCGGTGCTGCTGCCGGTGGTCGCCCTCACCTTCTCCACCACCAGCCTCGGGTCCGAGCTGCGCGACGGCACCATCACCAACCTGCTCCTCAAGCCGATCCCACGCCCGGCCGTGCTCGGCAGCAAGTACCTGGCCGCCGTGCTGTCGTCGCTGCTGGTGCTGCTACCCGCCGAGGCGGTCGGGCACGTGATCGTCGCCGGCGGGCTCGGCTCGACCGAGCTGCTCGGGGGCATGCTGCTGGCCACCACCGTCGGCACGTTCGCCTACTGCGCCCTTGGGGTGCTGCTGTCGCTGCTGATGGCCAGGGCGCTGCTGGTCGGCCTGGCCTACGCCCTGCTCTGGGAGGGGGCGGTCGTCTCGGTCGCGCCCTCGGCCTCGTCGCTGTCCATCCGCGGCTACACCGAGGGCGTGCTCGCCGCCGTCCTGCGCGGCGGCGGCCTCGACCTGACGACCAGGCTGGGGCCGGTCAGCGCCACCGTCCTGGCCGCCGTGGTCACCCTGGCCGCCCTGGCCCTGGCCGTCCGCCGCCTGGAGCGGATGGACATCCCCTGAGGGGGTCGGCTCCATCGCCTCCAGCAGGTCGGGCCGGAGCACCCGCACCGCGACCACGATGCCCAGCAGGGCCACGCCGGTGACGGCGGTCACGGCCGGCAGCCCGACCCGGTCCCCCAGCCAGCCCTGGATGATCAGCCCGAGGGCGTGCCCGCCGCCCACCCCGAGCATGAACAGGCTGGCGATCCGGGCCCGCAGCTCGCGCGGGGCCCGCAGCTGGCAGACGGTGCTGGTGCCCGAGAGCACGGCCAGGTAGACGAAGCCGAGCACGGCGATCGCGGCCACGGCCAGGGGGAACGCCGGGGCCAGCCCGTAGAGGACGGCCGCCGGCCCGACCGCCAGCAGGGCCGCGACCAGCAGCCGGCGCCGGCCCAGCCTGGCCGCCAGCGGGGCCGCGGCCAGGGCCGCCAGGACCGCCCCGACGCCCTGGGCCGTGACCAGGGCCGAGGTGCCGCCGGCGCCCTGGTCGAACACCTTGATGGCCACGGCCGGGACCAGCCCGATGAACGGCGAGACCAGGAAGGTGGTGGCCAGCAGGAGCAGCAGGGCGGTGCGGATGCCGGGGTCGCGCCGGGCCGCGACCACGCCGTCGGCGATGGTGCGCAGGACCCGCGGCCGTTGCCCCTCGCTCTTGGCCATCGGCGGGATCCGGATCAGGGCCAGAGCGACCAGGACGGCCCCGAAGCTGACAACGTTCAGCCCGAACGCCCAGGCCAGCCCGCCGGCGGTGATGACCAGCCCGGCCAGGGCTGGTCCGACGACCCGGCCCAGGTTGTACTGGGCCGCCCCCAGGCTCATCGCCCCCAGCAGGTCGTCGGTGCCGACCAGGTCGGGGGTCATGGCCTGGACGGCCGGCATGGCCACGGCGAAGGCGCATCCGGCCAGGAGCACGATCGTGGCCACGGCGGCCACCGACAGCCGGTCGGTCGCGGCCAGCACGGTCAGCAGGACCGCCAGCAGCGTCTGGAACAGGGTCACCGCGACCAGGAAGCGGCGGCGGTCGAAGCGGTCGGCGAGCGCGCCCCCGAACGGCCCCAGCAGCACCGTCGGCACGTAGGTGAGGGCGGCCACCGTGCCCGTCCAGGCCGCCTGGCCGGTGGCCTGGGTGACGTAGACCCCGATGGCCACCGTCTCCATCCAGGTGCCGATGTTGGAGACGAAGCTCCCCGTCCAGACGGTGGCGAACGCGCGGTGCCGGAAGGGGCGGAACGGCGACACCCGGTTCGGGTGGGCGGGGCTGGTCACCCGGCAAGGCTACCCTCGGCCGGCCAGCCCCGCCC
>CALGFH010000229.1 GCA_937881255.1 uncultured Actinomycetes bacterium | reverse complement strand
GGCCGGGGGGAAGCGGCTGGAGGGGGAGCTGGCCGAGGACGGGCGCAGCTGGGTGAGCAGCGGGGCCCTGGCCCCGGCGACCCGCTACCGGGTGGTGGCCGAGGCGGTCGACGACGCCGGCACCCCGACCCGCCGCCAGAGCAGCTTCACCACCTTGCGGCCCCGGGCCGAGCTGCGGGCGGCGATCATGCCCCTGGACGGCGAGACGGTCGGGGTCGGCCTGCCCATCGGCGTCTGGTTCAGCGAGCCGGTGGCCGACCGGGCCGCGGTCGAGCGGCGCCTCGAGGTCAGCTCGTCCAAGCCGGTCACCGGGGCCTGGCACTGGTTCGCCGACAACGAGGCCCACTACCGCCCCAAGACCTACTGGCCGAGCGGGTCCAAGGTCACCCTGCGGGCCCGCCTGGCCGGGACCGACGCCGGCCGCGGCGTCTGGGGGGTGGCCGACCGGACCATCCGCTTCACCATCGGCGAGCGCCGGGTCAGCGTGGTCGACGTCCGGACCCACCGCATGAAGGTCACCTCGGGCGGGCGGACCCTGCGGGTCCTGCCGGTCAGCACCGGCCGCGAGCGCTACCCGACCACCAACGGCGTCCACTTCGTGCTGGAGAAGAACCCGGTCAAGGTGATGGACTCCTCGACCGTCGGCATCCCCCGCAACGGGCCGGGCGGCTACTACCAGCGGGTCGCCTGGTCGGTGCGGATCTCCAACTCCGGCGAGTTCGTCCACGCCGCCCCCTGGTCGACCGGCTCCCAGGGCTCGGCCAACGTCTCCCACGGCTGCGTCAACCTCTCCACCACCAACGCCGCCTGGTTCTTCCGGCTGACCCGCCGCGGCGACGTGGTCGAGGTCAGGGGCTCGCCCAAGCGGCCCGGCAACAGCTTCGGCGTGGCCGACTGGAACATGTCCTGGTCGAAGTGGCTCGCCGGCAGCGCCCTGCCGCGCTGAGCGCCGGTCAGGGCGTCTGGAGCTCGCAGCGGTCGACCACCTTGCGGTAGTCGGCCAGGGCGACGTCGAACTTGGCCGACTCGGCCGAGCCGGCGATCAGCGACGGGGTGCCCGCCTGCACGGCCGCCTCGGAGTCGAGCTTGCCGTTGAGCAGCTTGTTCATGGCCTCGGTGTGCTCGCGCAGGGCGCCCGACACCCGCACGGCGTGGCTCATGGTCTGGTTGGCCCGCTCCACCGCCTCGGCGCACTCGGGGGACGCGGTGGGGGAGGCGGCCACGCTGCTGGCGGTGGTCCCCGAGAACCGGGCCCGGTCGCGGACGGCGTCGCGGTTGGCGCCGATGGCCACCCCGCCGGCCAGGGAGACGGCCATCAGGGCAAGGGTGAGCAGCAGCCAGGGCCAGGCGGTCCTGCGCGGCTCCTCGACCAGGCGGGCCTGGCCGTTGTGCTGGCGGCGGCGGACGTCGAGGTCGGAGACGTAGCGGCGCAGGGCGGCGAGCTGGCGCTCGCGGTAGTCGTCATGCTCTGGAGGCATGGCTTTCCCCCTCCCGTACCAGGCATGTCATACCAAACTGGTGGCTGGTCCTCAAACGCTAGCGAGGGCCGCCCTCGGCGAAGTCCCAGACGGCGCCCTGCTCGAACGCCCGCAGGACCCGGCGGCTCACCACCATGCGGTGGACCTCGTCGGGGCCGTCGTAGAGACGGGCCGCCCGGGCGTCGGCGTACATCCGGGCCAGCGGGGTCTGGTCGGTCAGGCCGAGGGCGCCGTGGACCTGGACCGCCCGGTCGACCACGTCGTGCAGCACCCGGGCGGCGTAGAACTTGACCGCCGAGATCTCCACCCGGGCCTCGTCCCCCTGGTCGATGCGGGCGGCCGCGTCCAGGGTGAGCAGCCGGCAGGCCTGGATCTCGGCCGCCGAGTCGGCCACCCAGCCCTGCACCGTCTGCTTGCCGGCCAGCGGCCCGCCGAACGCCTGGCGTCCCAGCGCGTAGGCGCACATCAGCTCGAAGGCGCGCTGCATCTGCCCGAGCCAGCGCATCACGTGGTGGATGCGGCCCGGGCCGAGCCGCTTCTGGGCGATCCGGAAGCCGTCCCCGGGCTCGCCGACGGTGTTGGCCAGCGGGACCCGCACGCCGGTGTAGCGGACCTCGCAGTGGGTGCTCCAGCCACGGCCCCGGTGGCCCAGCACCGGGATCGCCCGGACGATCTCGACCCCCGGGGTGGTGACCGGGACGATGATCTGGCTCATCCGGCGGTGCGGCTCGGCGGCGGGGTCGGTCACGGCCATGACGATCCCGAAGGCCGCCCCCTCGGCCCCGGAGCTGAACCACTTGTGGCCGTCGATCACCCAGTCGTCGCCGTCGCGGACGGCGGTGGTCCGCAGCCCGGTCGGGTCGGAGCCGGACACCTCCGGCTCGGTCATCGAGAAGAACGAGCGGACGTCCCCGGCGACCAGCGGGGCCAGCCACCGCCGGCGCTGCTCCGAGGAGCCGTACAGGTGGAGGATCTCGGCGTTGCCGGCGTCGGGGGCCTGGCAGCCGAAGACCAGCGGCGCCCAGGCGCTGCGGCCGATCAGCTCGTTCAGGAAGGCGTAGGCCACGAACCCGCGGCCGCTGCCGCCCGCCTCCGGGCCGATGTGGGGCGCCCACAGGCCGGCCGCCCTGACCTCGGCCCGCAGCTCCTTGACCAGCGCCTCGGCCTCGTCGTCCTCGCGGTCCAGGCGGGGCTCGTTGGGGTAGACGAGCCGGTCCATCAGGTCGCGGACCTGCTCGCGCAGCTCCCGGACCTCCGGTGTCATCGCCAGCACGGCCATCGGGTCCTCCTTCGGGGCGCGCCCCACGACGATATACGGTAGGCGGCAGCCGGCGGCCAGCAGCGGGTCGCCCAGCCGGAAGGATGGTCGTCATGGCCGACAGCGTCTATCGGGTCACCGAGCTCGTCGGGACGAGCTCCGAGTCCTGGGAGAAGGCGGCGGCGGCCGCGGTCGAGACGGCGTCCCAGACCCTCAGGGACCTCCGGATCGCCGAGGTCGTCGAGCTCGACCTGCAGATCGAGGACGGCCGGGTCCGGGCCTACCGCACCCGGCTCAAGGTCTCGTTCAAGTACGAGCGGGGCGGCGACTCCTAGGCCGCACCGCGCGGGACCGGGCGCGGGCCTCCACCTCTTGACAACGCAAGCAACCGAAGTGCGTAATGACCTAACGGTGTTCGGCATGATCGAACGCTAGCCGGTTCGGGTCGGGAGGTGGAGGGCCCGTGAGCGTTGGCCTGGTGGTCGTGTCCCATTCGGCCAAGATCGCCGAGGGCGTGGTCGAGCTGGCCGGCCAGATGGCCAAGGGCGTGCGCATCCAGGCCGCGGGCGGCGCCGACGACGGTGGCATCGGGACCGACGCCACCCTGATCGCCGAGGCGATCGCCGCCGCCGACCAGGGCGACGGGGTGCTGGTCCTGGTCGACCTGGGGTCGGCCGTGCTCTCGGCCCAGCTGGCCATCGACGAGCTGATCGAGGAGGAGACCCGGGACCGGGTCCGCATCGCCGAGGCCCCGGTCGTGGAGGGCGCGGTGGTCGCCGCCATCCAGGCCAGCACCGGTTCCGGCCTCGACGAGGTCGACCAGGCGGCCCGGGACGCGGCCACCATGGTCAAGGTGAAGGAACCCGGGGGCTAGGATGGCGCGGGCGGCCGTCGCAGTACCATGGGCGGGTTCGTTGCCCGGACCCCGACGGAAGGCAGCCAGCTTCGTGGACGCGGCCTGTGTGCGTCTCTGGCTCAACGACGTCGCCGCCCGCCTGGAGGCGGAGCGGGACTTCCTGACCCAGCTGGACGCGGCCATCGGCGACGCCGACCACGGCGTGAACATGCACCGCGGGTTCACCGCGGTCGTGGCCAAGGTCGGGGCGGCCGGGGAGATCAGCGCCGGCCAGCTGCTGAAGCTGGCCGGGCGGACCTTCGTCTCCACCGTGGGCGGGGCCGCCGGGCCGCTCTACGGCACCGCCTTCCTCCAGGCCGGGGAGGCCCTCGGCGACCACGAGCGCTTCGGGCCGAAGCTGCTCGGCGAGGCGCTGCGGGCCTCGCTGGAGGGGGTCCAGCGGGTCGGGGCGGCCTCGCCCGGCGACAAGACCATGGTCGACGCCCTCACCCCGGCCCTGGCCGCCTACGAGCTGGAGCTGCGCATGGGCGGCTCGCTGGAGACGGCCGTGTCCGGGGCCCGGGAGGCGGCCGCCGAGGGGATGCGGGCCACCATCCCGCTCCAGGCCCGCAAGGGCCGCGCCTCCTACCTGGGCCCGCGCAGCGTCGGCCACCAGGACCCGGGCGCGACCTCGAGCGCCCTGATGTTCGCCGCCCTCGAGCAGGCCGTGCTGGCCGACCGCTCCCAGCGGTTCGCTAGCGGGGCCAGGCGCCAGGTGAGCGGGCCGTGATCCAGTCGGTCGGGCGGGCGGCCCGGATCCTCAAGGCCCTCGGGTCGGAGTCGGCCCGCCTGGGCGTGACCGAGCTGGCCGAGCGCCTCGGCCTGGCCAAGGCGACCGTGTACGGCCTGCTGCGGACCCTGGAGGCCCACCAGCTGGTCGAGCAGGACACCGAGACCGGCAAGTACCGGCTCGGGCCGGCCCTGCTCCAGCTCGGCAACGCCTTCCTGGACAACAACGAGCTGCGGGCCCGCTCCCTGCTGTGGGCCGAGACCCTGGCCGGCCGAGCCCGCGAGGCGGTGCACGTCGGGGTCCTCTACGGCCCCAACGTGCTGCTCGTCCACCACGTGTTCCGGCCCGACAACTCCCTCCAGATCCTCCAGGTGGGGGCGTCGATCCCCTGGCACGCGTGCGCCCTGGGCAAGGCGACGGTCGCCTACCTCGACCCCGACGCCCGGGCCGAGCTGCTGGCCGGGCCGCTGCCCCGGCTGACCGGGCGGACCCTGACCACCCGGGAGCTGCTCGAGGCCGAGCTGGAGGCGGTGGTCGCAAGCGGCGTGGCCGTCGAGGACCAGGAGGCGATCGTCGGCGAGGCCGGGATCGCCGCCGCCCTGTTCGACAACCGGGGCGCGGTGGTCGGCGCCATCGGCCTGGCCGGCCCGGTCGAGCGCCTGCTGCCCGACGGGCCGGCGTCCGAGACGGTGGCCGCGGTCAAGGAGGCGGCCCGCGGGCTCTCCCGCGAGCTCGGCGCCGGGCGACCGGCCGTGCCCCGCGCCGGCGCCTGAGTCGCGCGACGGCGCACCCCGCCCCTACGATGGCGGTATGACGTCAATGGAGGGCCCCGGGCCCGAGCCGACCCGGGGGTCCCAGCGGCTCGACCCCGGTCCCCCGGCCCGTCCGGCGCCGGGCCGGTTGGTCAGCCGGGTCGTCCTCCTCGCCGACGGGCTCGACCCGCTCGACCTGGCCGCAGCGGACGGCTTCGTCTGGCGCTCACCGGCCGGCACCCTGGTCGGCACCGGCGCGGCCGCCCGGGTCCCGGTCGGCACCGGCCCAGGACGCATCGAGCGGGCCGCCGAGGCGGTCGCCACCCTCCTGGAGGCGGCCGAGGTCGACGATCCCGAGGGCAGCGGCCTGCTCCCGGCGGCCGTCGGCGCCCTCCCGTTCCACCCCGCCAACCCGGGCGAGCTGGTGGTCCCGTCGCTGCTGCTCCGCACCGGCCCCGACGGCCACACCTGGGCCGTCCTCACCGAACCGGGCCCGTTCGAGCCACCGCCGGCGGCCGACCTGGTGGCCCGCCTCCGCGCCACCGCCCGCCATGCGCCCCGCTGGCCGACCGCCCGCCGCCTCGACGACCCCTGGCCGACCGGCGCTGCCGGTGGCGTCGCCGGTGACCAGGGGCTGTGGACAACCGCGCGCCCCCCGTTCCCCGGTGGGGTAGCGTCCCCCACCGGGGGACCTGGCACCGGGCCGGGAGGTTTCAGCCTGGGTGCCGGGCCGGGCGGCGCCGGGCCGGGAGGTTCCGGCCTGGGCGCCGGGCCGGGCGGTGGCGGGCCGGGAGGTTCCGGCCTGGCTCCCGGCCTGGCTTCCGGCCTGGGTTCCAGCCTGGAGACCTGGCGGGCCGGGGTGCTGGCGGCGCTGGAGGCGATCGGGTCGGGGCGGCTGGACAAGGTCGTGCTGGCCCGGGAGGCGGTGGTGGAGGCCGACGGGCCGTTCCCGCGGGCCGAGCTGCTGCGGCGGCTGCAGCGGCGGCCGGGGGGCTCGACCTTCCTGTACGCCAGCGACGGGTTCGTCGGGGCCAGCCCGGAGCTGCTGGTCCGGCGCCGGGGGCGGGTGGCCACCTCGCGGCCGATGGCCGGGACCGTGCCCCGGGGCGACAGCCCCGGCGCCGAGGCCGACGGGCTGGCCCGGCTCACCGGCTCGCCCAAGGAGGCGGTCGAGCACCGGCTGGTGGTCGACGCGGTCGCCGAGGGCCTGGCCAAGGTGGCCGACCGGGTCGAGGTCGGCCGGCCCGAGGTGGTCCGGCTGGCCACCGTGGCCCACCTCGCCACCGAGATCACCGCCGACCTCACCGGGCCGCTGCCGACCGCCCTGGAGCTGGCCGGCCTGCTCCACCCGACCCCGGCCGTCGGCGGCTCCCCCAAGGACGCCGCCCTGGCCGCGATCGCCGCCCTGGAGCCGTTCGACCGGGGCCGCTACGCCGGCCCGGTCGGCTGGGTCGACCGCGCCGGCGACGGCGAGTGGGCGGTGGCCCTGCGCTGCGCCACCCTCGACGGCCGCCGCGCCCACCTGATCGCCGGGGCCGGGATCGTCCCCGGCTCCGACCCCGACGCCGAGTGGGCCGAGACCGAGCACAAGCTCCGGGCCATGCTCGAGGTCCTGCTGACCCCTTAGCGTCCCTCGCTGAAGAACCGCTCCAGGGCGGCCAGGGTCTCGGCGGGAGCCTCCTCGGGGAGGAAGTGGCCGCCGGGGACGCCGTGGCCGGTGACGTCGTCGCACCAGGGGCGCCAGGCGGCCAGCGGGTCCTCGGCCCGGCGGGCGATGCCGTGGTCGCCCCAGAGGGCGAGCACCGGGCAGGCGATCCGGCGCCGGCCCAGGTCGGCCGCGTCGTGCTGGTCGTCCACGGTGGCCCCGGCCCGGTAGTCCTCGCAGGAGGCGTGGATGGCGGCCGGGTCGGAGAAGCAGCGCACGTACTCCTCCAGCGCCTCGGGCGCGAACGCGTCGGGGTCGGCGGCCCAGCGGCGCAGCTTCTCCCGGACCCACCAGGCCGGGTCGGCGCCGATCAGCTTCTCGGGGAGGCCGTCGGGCTGGGCCAGGAACAGCCAGTGGTAGGTGGCCATGGCGAACTCGCTGTCCATCCGCTGCCACATGACGTGGGTCGGGACGATGTCGAGCACGGCCAGCCGGGTCACCACCGCCGGGTGGTCGAGGGCCATGCGGTAGGCGACCCGGCCGCCCCGGTCGTGGCCGGCCACGGCGAAGCTGCCGAAGCCGAGCCCGGCCATGACCTGGACCATGTCGGCGGCCATGACCCGCTTGGAGTAGGCGTGGTGGCCGCGGTCGGACGGCGGCCTGGCCGAGCCGCCGTAGCCGCGCAGGTCGGCCGCGACCACGGTGAACCGCCCGGCCAGGCCGGGCGCGACCCGGTGCCACATGGCCGAGGTCTGCGGGTAGCCGTGCAGCAGGAGCAGCGGCGGCCCGTCCCCGCCGAGGCGCAGGTGGATGTCGGCGCCCTCGGCCGCCACCGTCCGGCTGCTGAACCCTTCGAACATCGGCATGGTGCCGGCAGCCTACCCGCCGACCGCGACGGCCACGGCCTCGGTCAGCGCCCGGTGGCGGGCCAGGTTGGCCGCCCGGTCGCTGCGGACCACCAGCAGCTGGGTCCCGCCCCCGGCCAGGGCCGCGTCCAGGGCCGGGACCAGGTCGGCGGCCTTCTCGACGGCCCGCGCCGGTACCCGGGCGGCGGCCGCCAGGGCGGTCAGGTCGAGCCCGTGGGGGGTGCCGAACAGCGGCTCGAACAGCCCGGGAGGGAGCTGGGCCTGGGGGAGGAAGCTGAAGATCCCGCCGCCGTCGTTGTCGACCACCACCAGGACCGCCCCCCGTGGCCGGCCCGCGGCCCCGAGCAGGCTGGAGGCGTCGTGCAGCAGCGTCAGGTCGCCGCAGAGCGCCGCCACCGGCTCGTCGGTGGCCGCCGCCACCCCCAGGGCGGTGGCCACGAACCCGTCGATCCCCGACAGCCCCCGGTTGGCCACGAACCGCAGCCCGTCCCGGGGCCGGGCGAAGGCGTCCACGTCCCGCACCGGCATGCTCGACCCCACCACCAGCGTCCCCCCGCCCGGCACCCAGCCCACCAGGTCCCGGGCCACCCGCCCCTCGAACGGCTCGGCCCACTCGTCCAGCAGCCCGTCGATCGCCTCCCGGGCCAGCCGCTCCGCCTCCAGCCAGTCCCGGAGCCAGGGGGCGGCGGTGGAGGGGGCCTCCCCGGCACCCGGGTGCGGCCCGGGACCGGAGGCCGGCCCGCCGGGGGCGAGCAGGGCCGCGGTGGCGGCGAGCAGCTCCGACGGGTCGGCGGTGAGGCGCAGGGCGGCGGCACGGGCCGGGTCGGCCCAGCCGCCGGACGGGTCGACCAGGACCTGGGGGACGGACTCGTCCAGCCAGCCGGTGAGGGCCTTGCTGGTGGGGGCGCCCCCGACCCGGACGACCAGCCCCGGCCGGTGGGCGGCGGCGAACCCAGGGGCCCGGAGGAGGCCGTCGTAGGCGGAGATCGCCGCCGGTCCGCGGCGGGCCCCGGACAGCGGGTCGGCCAGCACCGGCCAGCCGCTGGCGGCGGCGAACGTGTCGGCGGCGGCCGGGTCGAGGTCCGCCCCCCAGCCGGCGACCAGCAGCCCCCTCGGGTTGGCCCGCACCGCCTCGGCCAGGCCGGCCACGTCGCCGGGGTCGGCCGACCGCACCCCGGCCGGGGCGGCCGTCCACGGCGCCCCTCCGGCCCGCCCCGCCGCCGGCTCCCCGCCCAGCCGCGCCCCCTCGGCGGCCGCGGGCGGGCCGAGCGGGACCAGCGGGTCGGCGAAGGCCAGGTTGAGGTGGACCGGCCCGGCCGGCGGTCCGGTCGCCTCGGCCCAGGCCCGGCTGGCCAGGGACCGCCAGTACCGCCCGGCCCCCGGGTCGTCGCCCGGCACCCCGACCTCGCAGAACCACCGGACCGCCGACCCGTACAGCTTCAGCTGGTCGGTCGCCTGGTTGGCCCCGGTGCCGCGCAGCTCGGGCGGCCGGTCGGCGGTCAGCACCAGCAGCGGCACCCGGGCCAGGTCGGCCTCAAGCACCGCCGGGTGGAAGTTGGCCGCCGCCGTCCCCGAGGTGCACAGCACCACCACCGCCCGCCCCGACCGCTTGGCCGCCCCCAGCGCGAAGAACGCCGCCGACCGCTCGTCCAGGTGCACATGCACCCTGATCCTTGGATGCTCCGCCAACGCCAGCGCCAACGGCGCCGACCGCGACCCCGGCGCCAGACAGGCGTCGGTCACCCCCGCCCTGGCCAGCTCGTCCACCAGCGTCAGCGCAAACCGCCGCCCAGCCCCGCTCACGCTAGGCTCCCGGCATGATCGACCACCCCGGCCCCCTCCACCACATCATCCAGGGCCCCGTCCACCCACCCGCTCCAGGCACCCCGGGTCCACCCGCTCCGGGCACGGCTCACCCACCCGGTCCGGTGCCAGGTCCCCCGGTGGGGGAGCGTAGCCCAGCCGGTGAAGGGGTGGCGGCCGTTGTCCACAACCCCCCCAATCCCCGCCCGGAACGGGAGCGGCCGCCCGTCCACAACCCCCCCAATCCCCACCGGGAATGGGAGCAGCCACCCGGCCACGACCCCCTCGACCCCCGCCGGGAACGGGAGCTGCCACCTGACTACAGCCTCTCCGGCCCCCGGCACGAACGGGTGGTGCTGGTGCACGGGTTCACCCAGACCTTGGCCTCCTGGGAGGCGGTGGGGGAACGGCTGGCCGGGCGGTTCGAGGTGGTGCGGGTCGACCTGCCGGGGCATGGGGGGTCGGGTGAGATGCGGGTGGGGTTCGAGGAGGCGGCGGGGATGGTCGGGGAGACC
>CALGFH010000228.1 GCA_937881255.1 uncultured Actinomycetes bacterium | reverse complement strand
GACGGGAACGAGTAGGGGGCGGCACGGCCGCCAGCGAGCCGGGGATGGTGGAAGCCCGGCGGCACGGCGCCTCTCGAACATCCTCCCCGAGCCGCTGCCCGAACGGCGCACCGCCGCCCAGTAGACGCAGCCGGGCCCAGCCCGTGACCGCTGGAGGCCGTCCGGGCCCACCCGGGAGGCCGGTGAGAGGCCGGTGGCCGTGAGACCGCCGGCACGAGGGGTGGTACCGCGGGGCCCCGGCCTCGTCCCTTCGCGGCGACCAACGACGACGCGAAGGAGAGAGCAGCGGATGGGCCAGTTCCCCGAGGTCGACCCCAACCTCGACCTCCCCGCGCTGGACGCCCGGATCCTGGAGCTGTGGCGCGACCGGAAGGTGTTCCAGCGCTCGGTCGACCAGCGGGTCGGGGCCGAGCCGTTCGTCTTCTACGAGGGCCCGCCGACCGCCAACGGCCGGCCCGGCGTCCACCACGTGGAGGCCAGGGTCTTCAAGGACCTGTTCCCCCGCTTCAAGACCATGCGCGGCTACCGGGTCGACCGCAAGGGCGGCTGGGACTGCCACGGCCTGCCGGTCGAGCTGGAGGTCGAGAAGGAGCTGGGGCTCAAGGACAAGCAGGCGATCGAGACCTACGGGGTGGAGGCGTTCAACGCCCGCTGCCGCGAGTCGGTCGAGCGCTACGTCGACGCCTTCGAGCAGCTGACCGAGCGGATCGGGTTCTGGATCGACGCCAGCCAGGCCTACCGGACCATGGACACCTCGTACGTGGAGAGCGTCTGGTGGGCCCTGGCCGAGCTGCACCGCCGCGGCCTGCTGGTCGAGGACTACAAGGTCAGCCCGTACTGCCCCCGGTGCCAGACGACCCTGTCGGACGCCGAGGTGGCCATGGGCTACAAGGAGGTCGAGGACCTCACCGCCTATGTGGCCCTGCCCGCGACCACCGGCACCCTGGCCGAGGAGGGGGCGGCCCTGCTGGTCTGGACGACCCAGCCCTGGACCCTGGTCCCCAACGTCTCGGTGGTGGTCGGCCCCGGGATCGACTACGTGCTGGTCGAGGCGACCGGCGAGGACGGGCGGGCCCGCAAGCTGGTGGTGGCCCGCGAGCGGGTGGCGGCCGCGGTCGGCGAGGACGCCAGGGTGCTGCGCCCGGTGCCCCTGGAGGAGCTGCTCGGGACGCGCTACCAGCGGGCCTTCGAGGAGATCCCCGTCAGCGAGGAGGAGGCGGCCCGGGGCTGGACGGTGGTGGCCGACGAGTACGTCACCACGAGCGACGGCTCGGGGCTGGTCCAGACCTCGCCGGCCTACGGCGCCGAGGACCTGGCCGTCGGCCAGCGCTACAACACCCCGGTGCTGCACCCGGTCGGGCTGGACGGCAAGTTCGGCCCGGAGACGGGCTGGCTGGCCGGCCGGTTCGTCAAGGCGGCCGACGCCGACCTGGTCGGGGACCTGCGCCGGCGGGGGCTGCTGTGGCGGGCCGAGACCCACACCCACGCCTACCCGTTCTGCTGGCGCTGCGCCACCCCGCTGATCTACTACGCGCTGACCTCCTGGTACGCCCGGACGACGGCGGTCAAGGACCGGCTGCTGGCCGAGAACGCCCGCATCGGCTGGCGCCCCGAGCACATCCGCGACGGCCGCTTCGGCGACTGGCTGGCCAACAACGTCGACTGGGCCCTGTCCCGGTCCCGCTACTGGGGCACCCCGCTGCCCCTGTGGCGCTGTGAGGAGCAGCACGTGACCGTGGTCGAGAGCCTGGCCGACCTGTCGGCCAAGGCCGGCCGCGACCTGTCCGGCATCGACCCCCACCGGCCGTTCGTGGACGAGGTCACCCTGGCCTGCCCGGAGTGCGGGCAGGAGGCCCGGCGGGTCCCGGACGTGCTCGACGCCTGGTTCGACTCGGGGTCGATGCCGTTCGCCCAGTGGGGCTACCCGCACACCCCCGAGGGCCGGGCCGCCTTCGAGCGGGCCTTCCCGGCCGACTTCATCTCCGAGGGCATCGACCAGACCCGCGGCTGGTTCTACTCGCTGCTGGCCGTCAGCACCCTGCTGTTCGACCAGACCTCGTTCCGCAACGTGGTCTGCCTCGGGCTCATCGTCGACCGCAACGGCCGCAAGATGTCCAAGAGCCTCGGCAACGTGCTCGACCCCTTCCAGCTGCTGGACCGCTACGGGGCCGACCCGCTGCGCTGGTTCATGCTGGCCAGCGGGTCGCCGTGGGCGTCGCGGCGGCTGTTCCCGGAGGCCATCGAGGACGTCACCCGGTCGCTGTTCCTGACCCTCTGGAACACCTACAGCTTCTTCTGCCTGTACGCCCGTCTCGAGGGGTTTCACCCTGTTCGATCCACTGGGGGGGCAACAAGCGCCCCCCCAGGCCCCCCCACCCCGCTGGACCGCTGGGTCCTGGCCGAGCTGGCCGACACCGTCGACCAGGTGACCCGGAGCCTGGACGACTACGACGCCACCAGCGCCGCCCGGCGGCTGGCCGGCTTCGTCGACGACCTGTCCAACTGGTACGTGCGGCTGTCGCGGCGGCGCTTCTGGCGCGGCACCGGCGACGACGCCGACGCCGCCTTCGGCACCCTCTGGACCTGCCTGCGCACGGTGGCGGTGCTGCTGGCCCCGTACGCGCCGTTCACGGCCGAGGAGCTGTGGCAGGGGCTGGTGGTCTCGGTCGACTCCGAGGCCCCGGACTCGGTCCACCTGGTCGACTGGCCGAGGCCCGACCCGGCCGCCGCCGACCCGGAGCTGAGCGCGGCCATGGCCGAGGTCCGGCGGCTGGTCGGCCTCGGCCGCCAGGCCCGCACCGAGGCCAAGCTGAAGATCCGCCAGCCCCTGGCCAGGGCCCTGATCGGCGTGCCCGACCCGGTCAGGGCCGGGGTGGCCGGGCTGCTGGACCTGGTCGCGGCCGAGCTGAACGTCAAGGAGGTCGGCTTCGCCGAGGGCGAGGCCGGGCTGGTCGGCTACCGGCTGGCCCCCAACTTCCGGGCCCTCGGGCCCCGGTTCGGGCGCGACGCCCAGGCGGTGGCCGCCGCCCTGCGCCAGGCCCCGCCCGGGGTGGCGGCCGAGCTGGCCCCCAGGCTGCGGGCCGGGGAGCGGGTCGAGCTGGCCGTCGAGGGGCTGGGCACGGTCGAGCTGGGCCCGGACGAGGCCGCGGTGGTCGAGGAGCCGGTGACCGGCTGGCGGGTGGTCCGCGACGGCGCCACCACCGTCGCCCTCGACCTGGAGGTCTCGCCCGAGCTGCGCCTGGAGGGGCTGGCCCGCGACCTGGTCCGGGCCGTGCAGGACCTGCGCAAGAGCGCCGGGCTGGAGGTGGCCGACCGGATCGAGCTGGCCGTCAAGGCCGGCGGCGACGTCGCGGCCGCGGTGGCCGCCCACCGCGACTACCTGCTCGGCGAGACCCTGGCCACCAGCCTCCACACCGCCCCCCAGGGCGACGGCCACGACGCCCGGGTCGAGCTGGACGGCCAGGAGGTCCGGCTGTGGCTGCGGCCGGTCCGGGCGGTCGATGCCTAGCCGGGGGGGTCCGGGGGACCGCCGGGGTGGTCCCCCGGTGGATCAGGGCGGCCCGCGGGCCCGGCGGCCGGTGCGGGTGGACGACCTGGGCGACCTGCTGCCGGCGGCGCGGTCGCTGTGGGGGTACGTGTGGGCGGGGCCGAACAGCCTGGTCGGGCTGGTGGGGGCGCTGACCACGCGGACACGGCCGGTCCGGTGGCGGGGGGTGCTGCTGTTCGAGGACGCCGACAGCGGGCTGGCCCGGTTCCTGCGCTGGCGGGGGTTCACCGCCATCACCCTCGGGCACGTGATCGTGGCCAACCGGCCCCTGAGCGACGGGCTGCTGGCCCACGAGCTGGAGCACGTGGCCCAGGCGGAGCGCTGGGGGCCGCTCTACTACCCGGCCTACCTGCTGGGCAGTGTCCGCGGCTACCGGCGCAACCCCTTCGAGCGGGCCGCCCGGCGGACGGCCACGGTCATCCAGACCGCCCTCGAGGAGCGCTCCCGGGGGCGGCGGGACTAGCGGGCGCGGCGGCGCAGGGCGGTCACCAGCAGGGTCAGGGCGACCAGGTCGAGGGCCAGCGAGGCCCAGACCAGGCCGAGCCCGTCGGCCCGGAACAGCGAGGCGACCAGCAGGCCCAGGGAGAGGGCCAGGGCGAGCAGGGCACCGGCGACCACGCGGGGTCGCTAGCGCTGCTTGACCGTTCGACCGTCAGTCGTCGTGGCGCAGCCGGTCCACCCGGTCGCGGCCGTTGTGGCCGAGCTGGTCCGAGGTCGAGTCGCGCAGGGCCGAGTAGGAGCTCTGGCGCGCCCCGGTCGACAGGGCCGGCAGGTCGTCGGCGCCCGGCAGGGGCCGGGAGTTCCCGCCGAGACCAGGCGGCTGCGGCGGGGCCACGGGCCCGGACGGGGCCGCGTCCTCGAGCGCCTTGAGCTGGCCCTCGACGAAGCCGCGGAGCCGGGCGCGGTAGTCGCGCTCGAACGCGCGCAGGGCCTCGATCGAGCTCTCCAGCTCCTGGCGGCGCCTGGCCACCTGCTCGGTCGCCTGGGCGATCTGCATGCGGGCCTGCTCCTCGGCCACGCGGGCGCGGGCCTCGGCCGACTGGATCCGCTCCTTGTAGCGCGTCTCCAGGCCCTCGGTGAGCTCGCGGGCCCGGGCCTGGGCGGCCTCGGTGACCTCGCGGGCCCGCATCTGGGCGGCCTCGGTGACCTCACGGGCCCGCATCTGGGCCTGCTCGGTCATGTTCTTGGCCCGCGCCTCGGCCTCGGCGACCATCGACTTGGCCTTGACCTTGGCCTCCTCGACCGTCTGGTCGGCCATCCGCTGGGCCATCACCAGGGCGCGGGCGATCGCCTCCTCGCCACCGGCGCCGCCGCCGCGGACCTCGGCAGCCACCGGCTGGTGCTGCGGAGGAGGCGGTGGCGGGGGTGCCTGCACCTGGACCGGGGCGGGCTGGGGCGGTGCCGCGCTGGAGGCCTGCTCCCGGAGGCGGGCGATCTCGTCCTGCATCCGGGTGAACTCCTCGGTGACCTGGTCGAGGAAGGTGTCCACCTCGTGCATGGCGTACCCGCGCATGGCCTTGGTGAATTCTTTGTGTTGGATGTCCAGCGGCGTCAGTGGCGGCATGTGCGCTCCTTACCTGCAAGTGGATGGGCGATTGTACCCGAGCACCACTCGAGCGTTCGCGTTGGGCCGGCTAGCTGGTACTCACCACCTGTCTCAACAGGGCGATCAGTACGAACACGATGAGGGGGGAGAGATCTAGGGCCACAGCGCCGACTCGCAAGGGGGGAAGGAGTCGCCTTATGGGTCGGAGGACGGGTTCTGTCAAGTCATACAGTATCCCATACAGGATCGCCAAACCGGATAGACCTCGGCCTCCGGTCAAGCTGAGGATGAGGTCCATCACGATCCGGCCGAGAAGGATCAGCCAGTAGAGACTCAGCAGTAGGGAAAGAATCCACACAGATCGACACCGGTCATGCCTGGTTGAAGAAGCCCCGCTCCTGGAGCCGCCGCCGCTCCTCGGCCGAGACCTCGACGTTTCTGGGAGTGAGTAGGAACACTTTGTCGGCGACCCGCTGGATGCGCCCGTCGAGCCCGAAGGTGAGCCCGGCGGCGAAATCGATCAGGCGCTTGGCGGTCTCCGCCTCCATGGCTTGGAGGTTCACGATCACCGGGATGTCGGCCTTGAACTTCTCACCGATCTCCTCGGCGTCGTTGAAGCCGGACGGCTCGATCAGATGGACCTTGCCGGTGGCCGCGGACGGGATCGGATGGATCACCGCCTCGGTCGGCTCCTCCAGGCGCCCCCCCTCACGACGGCGCCCGTAGACGTCGTCGTCGCGCACCCGGCGGATGGGAGCCCGGTCGGCCGGGGATCGCCCAGCCGCCTCGGCCACGTCGGCCAGCTCCTCGTCGTCCTCAGGCTCGACCAGCCCCAACCACACAAGGCTCTTCTTGAACGCCCCAGCCACCTAACGTCACCTACCTTTCACCATGTCGACAACTGTCCAAGCACCTGAGGACGTCCGCCTTGGGCGGCGCCGGAAACACTATGGCGATACTCGCCACAGAAGTCACGGCGCACCCACCGGGAACGTCCGTTTGTCCGGTTTCCGAAGTCGGGATCGGCGCTCCTGACCGAATCGTAGGGGTCACACGTGACAGGCTCACGGGCCGCCTCCCGGGGACGGCGCGCCGGCCTCGCGGGCCGGGGCGGGCGGGCGGCGGGCCGGGCGGGGGCCGAAGAGGGCGGTGCCGACGCGGATGAGGGTGGCGCCCTCCTCGACGGCCACCTCGAAGTCGGCCGTCATGCCCATCGACAGCCGGGGCAGGCCGGAGCCGGCGGCCAGCTCGGCGGCCCGCCGGAAGGCCGGCCGGGTCGCCTCGGGGTCGTCGGCGGGGGCGGGCATGACCATCAGGCCCTCGACCTCCAGCCCGTCGACGGCGCGGCAGTCGTCCAGGAAGGCGGCCAGGCCGGCCGGGCGGACCCCGTGGGCGGCCTCGCGGTCGTCGACCTCGACCTGGACGAGGGCGCGGGCGGTGGTGCCGGCGGCCAGCGCCCGACGGCCCAGGGCCCGGGCCCCGGCCAGCGAGTCGAGTGAGTGGACCAGCGCCCCGGCGTCGACCAGCACGCCGGCCTTGTTGCGCTGGAGGCGGCCGACGAAGTGCCAGCGCACGCCCGGCACCTGGGCCGCCTTGGCCTCCAGGTCCTTGGCGTAGTTCTCGCCGACGTCGGCGACCCCGGCGTCCAGCACCGCCCGGACCGCCTCGGGCGGGAACAGCTTGGCCACCGCCACCAGGGTCACCTCTCCCGGGTCGCGCCCGGCCCGCCCGGCCGCCGCCGCCACCCGCTCCCTGACCGCGGCCACGTTCGCCGCCACCGCTGCCGGGTCGACCGCGGCGCTCACCGGCCACCTCCGGAGACGAGGGCGATCAGGCCGGCCTGGCGTCCGGTGCGGCCCTGGTCGCGGCGGTGGGAGAAGAAGCGCTCCTCCAGGTCGATGGTGCACTCGCCGGCCACCCGGACCTGGCCGGCCCCGGCCCGCTCCAGCGCCTGGGCGGCCCCGGCGGCCGGGTCGAGGGCGGGGCGGCCGTCCCTGGTGGTGGCCAGGGCGGCCGGGTAGCGGCCGCCGACGGCCTCGCGCACCTCGGGCCCGACCTCGTAGCAGCAGCCCCCGACGGCCGGGCCGACCAGCCCGACGACGGCGCCCGGGTCGGCCCCGAGCTCGGCCATGGCCGCGACCCCGGCCTCGACCACCCCGGCGGCCAGCCCGCGCCACCCGGCATGCACCGCCCCGACCACCCCGGCCCCCGGGTCGGCCAGCAGCACCGGCGCGCAGTCCGCGGTCAGTACGGCCAGCACCACCCCCGGGTCGGCGGTGACCAGCCCGTCCGCCTCCCCCACCGTCGGCTTCCCCTCCGGCGGCCCCTGCCCGGCCGAGCCGGCCCGGACGTGCAGGACGGTGGCGCCGTGGACCTGGCGGGCCAGGGCCCAGGGCAGGCCGGCGAGGCCGAGGACGGTGGCGACCCGGCGGCGGTTGGCGAGCACCCGGCGCAGGTCGTCCTCGACCCTCAGGGCCAGGTTGAGGGTGGCGAAGGGCGCGGCCGAGGTGCCGCCGGTCCGGCCGGTGAAGGCGGCCACGACCCCGGCCTGGAGCAGGTCCTCGGCGACCAGGACCGGGGGCCAGGGCGGTTCTGGGTCGCCGGGTCGTGGCGGCCCCGGCCGCCAGGCCAGCGTCCCCTCCGGAGGCAGCGGGTCAGCGCTTGAGGAAGGAGGGGATGTCCAGCTCGTCGTCATCGCCGTCGTAGCGGGGGCGGCGCTCGGGCTCGCGGCGCTCCGGCTCCCGCCGTTCGGGTTCGCGCCGCTCTGCCTGGCCGGCGGGCGCCGGGGCCGGCCGGGTGACCCGGTTCTCCCCTGGCCGGCGCATGCCCGGGGTCGGCCAGACCGACTCGTCCTCGGCCGGGCCGGCCGCGCCGGCCGACTGGGGACGACCGTTCTCGGCGTTGGCCTGCTCGGCGCTGCGGTCGAACCCGGCCGCGATCACCGTGACCCGGACCTCGTCCCCGAGGGCGTCGTCGATCACGGCCCCGAAGATGATGTTGGCGTCCTGGTGGGCGGCCGAGGCGATCACCTCGGCGGCCTCGTTGACCTCGAACAGGCCGAGGTCGGAGCCGCCGGAGATGTTGAGCAGCACGCCCCTGGCCCCGTCGACCGACGCCTCCAGCAGCGGCGAGGAGATGGCCTCCTTGGCCGCGGCCACGGCCCGGTCCTCGCCACGGGCCTGCCCGATGCCCATGAGGGCGGTGCCGGCCTCGCGCATGGTGGCCCGCACGTCGGCGAAGTCGAGGTTGATCAGCCCGGGGATGGTGATCAGGTCGGTGATCCCCTGGACGCCCTGGAGCAGCACCTGGTCGGCCAGCTTGAAGGCGTCCAGCATCGAGGTGGTGCGCTCGGCCACCTGGAGCAGGCGGTCGTTGGGGATGATGATGAGGGTGTCGACCTCTTGCTTGAGGCTCTCGATGCCCTTGTCGGCCTGGGCCGAGCGGCGCTTCCCCTCGAAGGCGAACGGCCTGGTCACCACGCCGATGGTCAGCGCCCCCTGGGCCTTGGCGATGCGGGCCACCACCGGGGCGCCCCCGGTGCCGGTGCCGCCGCCCTCGCCGGCGGTGACGAACACCATGTCGGCGCCCTTGAGGACCTCCTCGAGCTCCTCGGCGTGGTCCTCGGCGGCCTGGCGGCCGACGTCGGGGTTCGAGCCCGCGCCCAGACCGCGGGTGAGCTCGCGCCCGACGTCGAGCTTGACGTCGGCATCGGAGGCGAGCAACGCCTGGGCGTCGGTGTTCACGGCGATGAACTCGACGCCCTTGAGGCTCGCCTCGATCATGCGGTTGACGGCGTTGACTCCACCGCCGCCGATCCCGACCACCTTGATCACGGCCAGGTAGTTCTGCGGCGCCGCCATCATCCAACCATCCTCCTTCGCCCGTTTCACGGACAGTCGTCGCCCAGCACCAGTGGCCGGGAAGCGGGGGAAGTTGAGCCTCAAGTTGAGGTTCAATTATGTCAACCTCAAGCTGCCGGGGATGGTACAAGGTGCCCCTGACCTGGTCAACTACCCTCGTGTAATTTCATCTATTGTTATTCGCCGGCGTCGCCGTGACCGTCGGTGTCGCGGGATTCCGGACGTCGATTCGCTGCGCCTCCCTTCCCTCTCGTTTCAGGGTCCGCCGGATCAGCAGCACGGCGGCATCCTTTGCCGGCTGGTCGACCGCGAGCCCGTACAGGACCCGCGAGCCGTCCTTGAGCGTGAATTCCAGGCTGTCCAGGGTCCGGGCGTTGACGCCGGTCACCTGGCTCTTGAGCTGAGGGGCCATGCCGCCCAGGGCGGTGAGGGCGTTGGCCAGCTCGTTCCCGGGGGGCAGGCGGCTGCCGGGGCGCACCCCGTCGGGCAGCGGGACGCTGGCCACGTACGGCAGCTGGGCCGGGCGGCGACCGGCCGCGTCGAGCACGGTGCCGTCGGCGGCCACCAGCCAGTAGATGCTGCCGGTGGAGACGCTGGCCACCGGCGGCCGCTCGGTGACCGCGATGCGCAGGCTGGAGGGGTACTCGCGGGTCACCCGGACGGCCGCGACCCGGGGCAGGGCGGCCACCCGGCCGCGGATGGCGGCCAGGTCGAGGCCCAGGTAGGGCTCGCCGATGCGGACCTCGGCGGCCTCCAGGATCTCGGCCCGGGCGACCGCCTCGGTGCCCTCGACCCGGACGGCGCTGAGGCCGAACAGGGGCGTGCGGATCAGGTAGGCGACCCCGGCGACCAGGGCGAGGGCGGCCAGCGCCCAGCCGAGGATGCGCCGCCGCCGCCGCACCCGGGCGGCGACGATCGCCTTGCGCCGCTCGGTGATCCGCCGGTCGGCCGGCGGCCGCCGCC
>CALGFH010000227.1 GCA_937881255.1 uncultured Actinomycetes bacterium | reverse complement strand
GCGAGGCGATGCCGAAGTCGGCCAGCTTGGCCATGCCCCTGGGCGGGACCATCACGTTGCCCGGCTTGACGTCGCGGTGGACGATCCCGGCCGCATGCGCCGCCTCGAGCGCGCTGGCGATCTGGCCGCCGATCTCGGCCACCCGCTCGACCGCCAGCGGCCCGTCGGCCCGGACCAGGTCGGCCAGGGTGGGCGCGTTGACCAGCTCCATCACGATGAAGGTGCCGCCCCGGTCCTGGACGACGTCATAGAGGGTGACCGCGCCCGGGTGGTTGAGCCGGGCGGCGGCCCGGGCCTCCCGCATCACCCTCGCCTGGGCCGGGCGCCGCTCCTCCTGGGGCATGGTCGGCGGGAACACCACCTCCTTGACCGCGACCTCGCGACCCAGCACCGCATCCTGGGCACGCCAGACAACACCCATCCCTCCCCTCCCGAGGGGAGCCCTGAGCGCGTAGCGATCGGCGACCAACCGGTCGGCAGCCGGTGCGGACATACCGCCCCACCCTACCCGTTGGTCGCCAACGCCAATCGATCAGCCCCCAGGGGGCACAAACGACGCCTTGAACGCCTCGAACAGGGCCCAGCCGCTGCCCCAGTCGCGGTCACGGGCGTAGATCGCCATGGCGACATGGTGACGGGGGGACCGGACGCCCAGCTCGAGGGCGTGCCAGGTCTCGCCGTCCTGGAAGGTGAACTCGAGCAGGGCGGCGGGCAGGCCCTTGAACTGGGCCGGCTCGAGGCGGGCCCGCTGGTAGCCGCCGCGCTCGCCAGCGTGGGCCTGGTCGGCCTGCTGCTCCATCGTCACCGGATCGGCCTGAGGGTCCTGCTGCCAGTCGATACGCAGGAGGGTCGGGGAGCTCTGGTCGCGCAGCTCGGTGCGGGGACCGCCGTCGCTGACGACCTGCCAGCCGGGCGGGACCGCGACCTGGTAGCCGGTGGCCGGGTCGGTGTGCACCGCCCAGCCGGGCGGGACCACGGCGGCCTGCGTGGTCGGAGCCACGGTGGTGACGGGCGTCGTCGTCGGCGGGACGGTGGTCGGGGGCGCCGTGGCCACCGTCGAGGCCACCGCCCGGGACCCCAGCCCGAGCGGGTCGCCCGTCACCGCCACCGCCACCACGAACGACACCAGCGCCAGCACCACCGACCCACCCGCGATCAGCAGCACCCGCCGCACCACCGGGTCCATCGCGTTCCGCGCCGCCCGCGACCCATACCCGGTCCCGTCACCCCCGCTCGTCCCCCAACCTCCCCAGGACCCGAGGCTGTGGATACCGGGCGGCGCCGAATCCCGCGATGGGCTAGCTTCCCCCTCCGGGGGGCCCGACATCGGGCGATTCGGCTGCGGCACGCCCTGTGGCCCTGGCACCGGTTGGGCCACTCCCGACCCGGCCCCAACCCTAACGGCCGACCCGGCGGTTGCCGGGGGGCGGGGGTTGCCGGCGAGGGGTTCGAGGATGCGGCGGGTCTCGGGGATGGTGGGGCGGCCGCCGGCGGGCTTGGTGAGGAGGGCGTGGAGGGCTGGGGCGAGGGGGCCGGCGAGCTCGGGGGTGAGGGCAGGGTCGGTGAGGATGGCGGTGCGGGTGAGGTCGCTGCCGTCGCCGGCGAAGGGGGTCTCACCCTCAACTGCAAGGAACAGGATCGCCCCCAGGGACCAGAGGTCGGCTGGCGGGCCGGCCGGGTCGCCTCTGACCTGTTCGGGGGCGAGGAACGCGGTGGTGCCGGGGTCGGCCCCGGGGGCGGCGCGGAGGGCGGCCAGGCCGATGCCGGCCAGGCGGGCCCGGCCGTCGGCGGTGACCAGGACGCAGCCTGGGCGCAGGTCGAGGTGGGGCAGGCCGGCGGCGTGGGCCGCCTCGAGAGCGTCGAGCAGCTCCAGGCCCAGCTGGGCCACCCGGCGGACCGGGAGCGGGCCGTGCCTGGCGATCAGCTCGTCCAGGGTGAGGGCGTCGAGCAGCTCGGTGACCACGTAGACCACGCCGTCCTCGACGACCACGTCCTCCAGCCGGATCAGGCCGGGATGGTCGATGGCGGCCGCGGTCCGCGCCTCGGCCGCGACCCGGTCCCAGAGACCCGCCTGCCCGCCCCCACCGGGCCCCGGCCCGGCCGGGAACCGGACCTCCTCGATCGCGAGCTGGCGACCGTCCGGGTCGGCGGCCCGCCAGATCAGGCCGTGCTGGGCGCGGCGGAGGGGGGTGTGCAGCGTCCAGCGGCCTGCGACGAGCCGCCCGCTGGCGTCCTGTGACATGGTGGAGGGGAAACGATACGACCAAATGCGGCCTGGCCCAAAACCGCCCGTGAGCAGGCAGTTTGCTGGCAGGACATGGGGGTTACCCGGTGGTAGAGTCGAAGCGGTCGCGACTGGAGGTGAGCTTCGAGGGATGCAGCGCCTGGGGACGCTCTACCGCGGACGTGAGGGGATGTGGACCTGGGTCCTCCACCGGGTCTCCGGCGTGGCCATCCTGTTCTACCTGTTCGCCCACGTGGTCGACCAGGCGCTGCTGAACGTGTCCCCCGAGGCCTATGACCGGGTGATCGACACCTACCGCAACCCGTTCGTCGGGCTGCTCGAGATCGGGCTGGCGGTGGTGGTGATCTTCCACGCCCTGAACGGGCTGCGGATCATCCTGTTCGACTTCTGGTCCCAGGGGGTGGCCCGCCAGCGCCAGATGCTCTGGGTCCAGACGGTGCTGTTCCTGGTGCTGGCCATCCCGCCGGTGGTCGCCATCGGCGCCCACGTGGTCGAGGAGCTCTGAGGATGGCCGCCGACGTCACCCCGGCCCCACTCCCCCGCTCGACCTCGGCCGACCGCCGCCAGCCCAAGCCCCCCCGGGGCAACTTCGAGCTGTACGCCTGGGTGTTCATGCGCATCTCGGGGGTGCTGCTGGTCCTGCTGGTGCTGGGCCACTTCGGGATCATGCACGTGATCGACGGCGGCCTCGACCGGATCAACTTCGCCTTCGTCTCCGGCCGCTGGGCCAACCCCTTCTGGCGGGTCTACGACTTCGCCATGCTCACCCTGGCCCTGCTCCACGGCGGCAACGGGCTGCGGGTGATCATCGACGACTACGCCCGCACCGGCACCCGGCGCCTCCTCTACCAGAGCGTCAACGCCATCGTGGTCGGCCTGACCTGGGCCCTGGGCACGCTCACGATCTTCGCCTTCACCCCCCAGCCCACCTAGGAGCCCCCATGACCCAGCAGCACACCTTCGACGTGGTGATCGTCGGAGCCGGGGGGGCCGGCCTGCGGGCGGCGCTCGAGAGCTCCCGGCGGGGCCGGACGGCGGTGATCACCAAGCTGTACCCGACCCGCTCCCACACCGGGGCCGCCCAGGGCGGGATGTGCGCCGCCCTGGCCAATGTCGAAGAGGACAACTGGGAGTGGCACACCTTCGACACCATCAAGGGCGGCGACTACCTGGTCGACCAGGACGCGGCCGAGGTCATGTGCCGGGAGGCGATCGAGGCCGTCTACGACCTCGAGCACATGGGGATGCCGTTCAACCGCACCCCCGACGGCAAGATCGACCAGCGGCGCTTCGGCGGCCACACCCACCACCACGGCGCCGGGGCGGTGCGCCGCTCCTGCTTCGCCGCCGACCGCACCGGCCACATGATCCTCCAGACCCTGTTCCAGCAGAACGTCAAGCAGGGCACCACCTTCTTCGACGAGTACTACGTGCTCGACCTGCTGCGGGCCCCCGACGACGGCCGCGCCGCCGGGGTGGTCGCCTACGAGCTGGCCACCGGCGAGCTGCACGTGTTCCGGGCCAAGTCGGTGGTCTTCTGCACCGGCGGCTACGGGAAGATGTTCAAGATCACCTCCAACGCCCACGCCCTCACCGGCGACGGCCCCGGGGTCTGCTACCGGCGGGGCGTGCCCATGGAGGACATGGAGTTCTTCCAGTTCCACCCGACCGGCCTGTACCGGCTCGGGGTCCTGCTGAGCGAGGCCGCCCGCGGCGAGGGCGGCATCCTGCGCAACTCCGACGGCGAGGCGTTCATGGAGCGCTACGCCCCCACCATCAAGGACCTCGCCCCCCGCGACATGGTCAGCCGGGCCATCTACACCGAGATCCGCGAGGGCCGGGGCGCCGGCCCGGACGGCGACTACGTCTACCTGGACGTCAGCCACCTCGACCCCAAGGTGATCGACGCCAAGCTGCCCGACATCACCGAGTTCGCCCGCACCTACCTGGGGGTCGAGCCCAAGAAGGAGGGCGTGCCGATCGTCCCCACGGCCCACTACGCCATGGGCGGCATCCCCACCACCGTCGACGCCCAGGTGGTGGGCGACGCCGCCAACACGGTCATCCCGGGGCTGTTCGCGGCCGGCGAGTGCGCGTGCGTGTCGGTGCACGGGGCCAACCGGCTGGGCACCAACTCGCTGCTGGACATCGTCGTGTTCGGCAAGCGGGCCGGGGTCAACGCCGGCGAGCACGCGGCCACCGTCGACCACGCCGAGCTGGGCGAGGACCCGGCCGGGGCCGTCACCCGGATGCTGGAGGACCTGGCCGGCCATGCCGAGGGCGAGCGGGCGGCCGCCATCCGGCTCGACCTCCAGGTCAACATGGACGACAAGGCCGGCGTCTACCGGACCGAGACCCTGCTCAAGGAGATGGAGGTCGAGCTGGCCTCCCTGCGCGAGCGCTACGCCCGGGTCTGGGTCCAGGACACCTCCCGGCGCTACAACACCGACCTGCTGGAGGCGGTCGAGCTCGGCTTCCTGCTCGACCTGGCCGAGGCCCTGGTCGTCTCGGCCCGGGCCCGTACCGAGAGCCGCGGCGGCCACTTCCGCGAGGACCACCCGGTCCGCGACGACAAGAACTGGCTCAAGCACAGCCTGGCCTCGCGCGGCGACAGCGGGGTCAAGCTCGACTACAAGCCCGTGACCATGACCCGATACGAGCCGATGGAGAGGAAGTACTAGGTGCAGGTCAAGTTGCGGGTGCGCCGCTTCAACCCGGAGACCGACAGCGAGTCGCGGATCGAGACCTACGACGTCCCGGCCGACCCGATGGACCGGGTGCTGGACCTCCTCCACTGGGTGAAGTGGAACGTCGACGGGTCGCTGACCTTCCGGCGCTCCTGCGCCCACGGCATCTGCGGGTCGGACGCCATGCTGATCAACGGCACCAACCGGCTGGCCTGCAAGGTGCTGGTCCGCGAGGTCGGCGACCAGATCACCGTTGAGCCGCTCCGGGGCCTGCCGGTGAACAAGGACCTGCTGGTCGACATGGAGCCGTTCTTCGCCTCCTACCGCGAGGTCCTGCCCTACCTGGTCAACGACGACCCGGCGCCCGACACCGAGCGGCGCCAGTCCCAGGCCGACCGGGAGCGCTTCGACGACACCACCAAGTGCATCCTGTGCGCCGCCTGCACCACCTCCTGCCCGGTGTTCTGGGCCGACGACGAGTACTTCGGCCCGGCGGCGATCGTCAACGCCCACCGCTTCATCTTCGACTCCCGCGACCAGGGGGCCGCCCAGCGCCTGACCGTGCTGAACGACAAGGAGGGCGTCTGGCGCTGCCGGACCACCTTCAACTGCACCGACGCCTGCCCCCGCGGCATCAAGGTCACCCAGGCCATCCAGGAAGTGAAGCGGGCCCTGCTGTTCCGCAAGGTCTAGGGAGCGAACCCCAGCAGGGTGCCGTCCCTGGTCGCGACCACCACCCGGCCCGAGGTGACCAGGGGGGCGGCCACCGGCCGGACCCTGGCGCTGCCCCAGACCGTCGTCCCGGAGGCGCGGTCGATGGCGACCAGCCGGTCCTGGGTGGCGACGTAGACCCGCTCCCCCGCCGCCACCGGCGGGCCGACGGCGTCCCCGACCGGCGCCCGCCAGCGGGCCGCGCCGGTGGCGGCGTCGGCCGCGACCACGGCGCCGTCCCCGGTCACCAGGACGGCGTCGCCGTCGAGCACCGCCCACTGTTCACTCTCACCGCGCCCGACCGGGGTCTGCCAGCGCCTGGCCCCGGTCGCGGCGTCGAAGCCGACCAGCCGGTCCCCGCCGACCAGGGCGATCACCAGCCCGTCCCAGACCCCGGCGACCAGGGGGAACCCGCCCTGGTCGCGCCACACCTCCCGCCCGGTGCGGGTGTCGACGGCCAGGAGCATGCCCGAGGTCGCGGCCACGTATGCCAGCCCCTCGCTCACGACCGGTCCTTCGGCGAAGAAGCCCTGCCCAGGCGCGTGCAGGTCGGCCCTCCAGCGCCGCCGGCCGGTGTCGGCGTCGAGGGCATGCAGATGCGAGGTGGGGGCGCTGCCCTCGTGCGAGAGGGTGTCGGCGACCAGCACCTGCCCGCCGCCGACCACCGGGGCGGCCCACTGGAGGTCGGTGCCGGGGTCGAGCACGGCCCGCCAGCGCTCGCGGCCGCTGGCCAGGTCCAGCGCATAGACGATGGGGGGGTCGACGGCGCCCTCGGACGGGAAGCTGGTACCGATGAACAGGGTGTCCCCGGCGATGGTCCCGGACTCCGGCCCCTGGCCCTCGGCGAGCTCGAACCGCCAGCGCTCCTCGCCGGTGGCCAGGTCGAGCCCGATGAGCGGCCCGTACTGGGGCGCCGCCACCGCCAGCCCGCCCCCGGCGGCCACGACGAACGCGTTGGGGCCGGTCCGATGGGCCCACCGCTGCCGACCCGAGCGGGGGTCGTAGGCCCGGGTCCGGCCCTCGGGACCGAAGCCGGTGGCCGCGACGACCAGGTCGCCGGCGGCGGCCTGGGTGCGGTCCCGCGGTGCCATCAGCTCGGACGCGGCCCCCTCGGCGGTCCACAACGGCGCCGCCTGCCGTTGCGCCGGGGTCGTGGTCTGGGGCGGGCTGGCCGGCTCCCGACCCTCCAGCAGCCGCGAGGTAAGGCCGCCCAGCCCGGCCACCAGCAGCAGCGACAGCGCGACCCGGCCGCCGAGCCTGCGCCGGCGGCGGCCGCGGGCGCGGCGCAGGGTGGCGGCCGGGCCGGGCGCCCGCGCGGCCCCGGCGGCGTGCTCGGCCTGGGCGGCCAGCCGGTCCCGCAGGTCAGCCATGGTTGCCAGCTCCTTCCTGGTTGCGCAGCCCCTCGGCCCGGGTCGCCGGGCCCAGCCGCGCCGCCAGGGCGCCGCGGGCCCTGGCCAGGCGCGACTTGACCGTCCCAACGGGCACGCCCAGCTCGGCCGCGACCAGCTCGACGGGCAGGTCGAGCAGGTGGTGGAGGACCACCACCTTGCGCTGGGCGACCGGCAGGGCCCGCAGGGCCTCCATCAGGCCAGGCACCTCCGCCGGGCCCGCCTGCCGCGCCTCGAGGTCGGCCCGGAGCCGGACCACCACCGTCAGCCGCCGCCGGAACCGGCGGAACCCGTCGCTGGCCAGGTTCATGGCCACCCGCCGCACCCAGGCCTCGGGGACGCGGTAGCGGCGCAGCCTCGGCCAGCGCAGGGCCGCCCGGGTCAGCGCCTCCTGGACGGCGTCCTCGGCGTCCTGGAGGTTGCCGGTGACCAGGAACAGCTGGCCGACCAGCCGGTCGAACACCGCCGCGTAGAAGTCCTCGAAGTCGTGCTCGTCCTGCAAACGGCTCCTCCCGGCCCGGTGGCGGACGTGCGCACCACCTCCACGATGGAGCGGCGGCTCAGGTTCCCTCAGATCCGCTCAGCCGGCCAGGACCACGAAGGTCTCCTCGAAGCTGGCCGGGACCTCGGTGACCTCGGCCGGGACCCCGGCGCCGGCCAGCAGGCGCTGGACGGCGGCCGGCTCGGCGGCCGGGACCCGGAGGGTCCGGCCGACCAGGCTGACGGGCAGGCCGGCCTGGTCGAGGGCGGTGAAGGCGGCCTCCCAGCCGGGGGTGCGGACCTCGGCGGCGGTGGCGTCGCCGACGACCTCGGCCAGGGTGCCGGCGGCGACCACGCGGCCGCCGGCCAGCACCACCAGGCGGTCGCACTGCTCGGCCTCGCGCAGGTGGTGGGTGGTGACGAGCACCCCGGCGCCGTGCTCGGCGCTGGCCCGGATGGTCTCCCAGAGCCGGGCCCGCTGGAGCGGGTCGACCCCGGAGGTCGGCTCGTCCAGGACCAGCAGGTCGGGGAGGTGGCCGAGGGCGATGGCGAAGGCGGCCCGCCGGCGCAGGCCGAGGGGAAGGTCGCGGACCAGGGTGTCGCGGGCCTCGGCCAGCTCGCCCTCCAGGCGGGCGTCGGCGCTGCCGTAGGCGGCGACCGAGAAGGCCAGGTTCTCGGCCACGGTGAGGTCCTCGTACAGGCCGAGGGACTGGGGCACGTAGCCGAGGCGGGCCCGGGTCCGTCGCGACGGCGGCTCGCCGAACAGCCGGATGCGGCCGGCGGTCGGGGCCAGCAGGCCGAGCAGCATCCGGATCAGGGTGGTCTTGCCGGAGCCGTTGGCCCCGATCAGCCCGACCACCTCGCCCTTGGCCACCGTCAGGTCGACCTGGTCGAC
>CALGFH010000226.1 GCA_937881255.1 uncultured Actinomycetes bacterium | reverse complement strand
CCCGCTGGCCGACACCCTGCGGACCGCGCGGCCCGCGGTCGTGGCCGGCTTCGGCCTCGTGGCCTCGGTCACCGCCACCTTCAACATCGTCTTCGTCTTCCTGCCCAGCCACCTGGCCACCACGGGACGCGCCCCGCTGGCCAGGGCGCTGGCCGCGGCGCTGGTCGGCCTGCTGTTCGCCGCCGGTGCCGCGCCCCTCGCCGGGCGGCTGTCCGACCGGGTGGGTCGCCGACCGCTGCTGGTCGCCGGGGTCGTCGCCCTCCTGGTCCTCACCGTCCCACTGACCGCGCTTCTCCTGCGCGGGGAGCCCGGCGGGCTCCTGCTCGGCTACGCGCTGATCGGCCTGGCCCTCGGGACGCTGGTGCCGTCGGCCTTCCTGGCCGAGCTGTTCCCCACGCGGCTCCGCTACAGCGGCCTGTCGCTCACCTACGGCGTGGCCAGCGCGATCTTCGGCGGCACGGCCCCGGCCCTTGCCACCTTCCTGGTCCGGCGGACCGGCGCCCCCCTCTCGCCCGCCTGGTACGCCACCGGCCTGGCGGTGGTCGCCCTGGCCTGTGTCCTGCTGGCGCCGGAGACGGCCGGCCGGTCGCTCGACGCGGGCAGCGAGCGAACGCCCGTCCCGCGCGCCTAGGTGGAGGTGCGGGCGAAGCGGCGCAGCCGCACGCCCTCGGCCAGGAGCAGGCTCCCGCTCGCCACCCCCCAGGCCGCGGCCACCGGCCCGATCACCTCCGGCCGGACCTCGGTGCTGGCCAGCAGCAGGAAGCCCAGCGCGGCCTCGAGGGTTCCCAGGACCATGCCGCCGATCGTCCATCGCCGCCCGAGCTGCTTCTCGGCGGCGAACCCGCCGACCACCCGCAGCAGCCCGGTCAGGACGGCCGAGACGCCGACCAGCTCGACCAGCAGCTCCGGCTGGACCAGCCCGGCCAGCCCGTGGCGCAGCAGCACCAGCAGCGCCCCCACCACCGCGGCCAGGCCCGCCACCAGGCCCAGCCGCGCCCCTCGCCGCGGGCGCACGGCGAGGGCGAAGCGGAGCGTGAGCAGCCCGCCGGCCATCCAGTAGAGGCCGAGGAAGGTCACCAGGCGGTCGGTGCCGCGCCCGGCGACCACGATGGCCAGGGCCAGGGTCAGCGCCACCAGCCCGCGCACGGCGGTCAGCCACCAGTACCGGGCCAGCGCCGGCAGGCGGGTCGCCTCGGGCCGCGGCGCACCCGGCCTGACCGGTTCGGCAGGCGGTTCCATCATGCGGCAAGCCTGCGCCGGGCCAGCCGCCACGCCATCACCCGCGGCGGGTGACCGGCACCGGGAATCTCATCCGTTACGGGTGATGCCGGTCCGCCTGCCCGGCTGTGAAGGTTGCCCCGACGGAGCACCTCCGGCCACCGAATCGACGGCTGGCCGGGCAGCATCCCCGAGGAGGGATCGGCAGTGACCGAGCAGACAGCACCGCAGTACCGATCGGCGGGCCGGGCGAAGGAGGCGAGCGGCTGGGCGGTGGGCTTCATCCTGTTCGCCGCCCTCATGATGATCATGTCCGGGGTCTTCCAGGCGTTCTCCGGCCTGGTGGCGCTGTTCGAGAACGAGTTCTACGTCGCCACCCGCAACTACCTGTTCCAGTTCGACGCCACCACCTGGGGCTGGGTCCACCTGCTGCTCGGGATCGTGGTCGCGATGGCCGGGTTCGCGGTCATGGCCGGCCGCACCTGGGGCCGGGTCGTCGGCATCACCCTGGCCCTGGTGAGCGCCGTGGCCAACTTCGCCTTCATCCCCTACTACCCGTTCTGGTCGATGACCGTCATCGCCCTGGACATCTTCGTCATCTGGGCGCTGGCCGCCCACGGCCGCGACGTCGCCCAAGACCGCTACTGAGATACACGGGAGAGAGGCCATCATGGCGATCGGACCTGTACAGCTGCTGGTCGTTGGGTTCAAGCACCCCGACTTCCAAGGCGAGATCCGGGAGGAGCTGGACCGGCTCCGCGACAACGACCTCGTGCGCGTGATCGACGCCCTGGCCGTGCGCAAGGACGCCGACGGCAACGCCGAAGCCCTGCACGCGAGCCAGCTCAGCGGCGACGAGCAGGCCGCGTTCGGCGCCCTGGTGGGCGGGCTGATCGGCCTGGGCGCGGCCGGCGAGGAGGGCTTCGAGATCGGGGCCGAGCGCGGCGCCGAGGCCGTCGCCGAGCGCGGCGGGGTGCTCAGCGACGAGACGGCCTGGGACGTGCTCGAGGAGATCCCTCCCGACAGCGCCGGCCTGCTGGTCCTGCTCGAGCACCGCTGGGCGATCGGGCTGCGCGACGCCGTCGCCCGCGCCGGCGGGTTCCGCCTGGCGTCGGAGTTCATCAGCCCGCTCGACCTGATCGCCATCGGGCTGGTCGGGGCGGAGGAGGCCGAGGCCCTGGCGTCGGCCGAGGGCGACGCCATCTGAGCCGGCATCGAACCGCACAGCAAGGAGGGACCACCATGCTCGGACCGTCTCGAAGGGTCGCCCGGCGCACGGCCAGGCGCAACGTGGGAGGCCCGGGCGTGGCCGCCCCGGTCGCGGCCGCGGTCGTGGTCGGGGCGACGTCCGGCCGCCGGGTCGCGCGGCGGACCTCCCGCCGGGTCGCCCGCCGCCGCTACTGACCGCACCACCCCATTCGCAGCAGGGAACAGACAAGGAGCACGAGATGGGTTGTCTCTTCGCGCTGATGGCCGGGCTCTTCCCGCGCCTGGCGCTGTTCATCCTGTGGGTGGCGAGGCCGGCCAGGATCGACGCCGCCTTCGACACGTTCCTGCTGCCCCTGCTGGGCATCATCTTCCTGCCCTTCGCGACCCTGATGTACGTGCTGCTCTACACCCCCGGCCGCGGCCTGATCGGGTGGGACTGGTTCTGGGTCATCCTCGCCGCCCTGCTCGACATCGGCCACTGGGGCGCCGCCGCCACCCAGCGCAACCAGATGCCGGGCCGGCGCGCCCCCGCCTAGGCTGCGGAGCCGGGCCGGCCGGAGGGGAGCGGGGTAGCATCCGCGGTCATGCGACCGCTGCACGTCCCCGTGGCCGCTCCGGCGCCGGCCCGCCAGCCGGGCTGGCGGGCGGTGGCGGGGGTGGCGGCGGGCGGGCTGCTGGTCGGAGGGCTGCTGCTGGTGCTCCAGTTCGCCCGGCTGGGGTGGGACCCGACGGCACCGTTCGTCGTGGGGACCAGCTGGGGGCTGGACGAGCAGCTGGCCGCCAGGCACCTGGACGTCCAGATCACCCCCGGGAACGGCTACGACGGGCAGTGGTTCCTGGGGCTGGCCTATGACCCCGCGCTCGGCCAGAGGCTGGCCAGCAGCTTCGACATGCCCAGGTACCGGGCCGGCCGGCCGTTGCAGCCGGTCGACGGCTGGCTGCTGGCCGGCGGGCCGGCGCCGTCCCGGTCGGGCTCCTGGCGGTGGGGCCGCTGGCTGTCGCCCTCGGATCGGCGGCGACCGGCCGGCTGGTGGCCGCGTGGGGCCCTCGCCCTGGTGGGGCCTGTCGTTCGCGCTGGTGCCGGGGGTGGTGGTCGGCGTCGCCTTCGCCACCGCGGAGCCGCTCGCGCTCGCCCTGGCCGCTCTGGGCCTGAGCCTGGTCCTGGACCGGCGGCCGGTCCCGGCCGGGCTGGCGTTCGCCGGGGCCGCCCTGACCAAGGAGTCCTACCTGGCCTTCGCGGTCGCGGCGGCGGCCTGGCTGGCTATAGGCGGCGGGCGCCGCCGGGCCCGGCTGGCCGGGGCGGCGGCCGTGGTCGTCCCCGGCCTGGTACTGCTCGGGCTGTGGTGGGCGTACGTGGCCTGGCGGATCCCGCCCAGCGCCGCCGACGCCGCGGCCGCCGCCGCGGTCGGGCCGCCGCTCGCCGGGTGGGCGCCGCGCGACTCTGCTCGGCTGGACCGGGCTCCTGCTCGGCCTGTACGGGCTGTTCCTCTCCGGCGAGCTGCTCGGCCGGTTCCTCTCCGGCATGCGTGCCCTCGCCCCCACCGTGCTCGCCGCCGTCCTGGCCATCGTGGCCTTCCAGGGAACTCCCAGGGAACCTCCAGGCTCGGTCAAGGCCGGCTTGCCATCATGCCGGGACGATGATCCCTACCGCTGATGGAGCTGACCATGACCAGGCGCGAACGGTCCTCGAATGCCCCCAGGAGGTGGGTGGACGAGCACGGCCACGAGATCGAGGAGTCCGACCGCGGGCTCGTCTACGACCTCCAGACCCTGGTCGACCGGCGCAAGGTCCTGGGGCTGTTCGGTGGGCTGAGCGCGGCCGCGCTGCTGGCCGCGTGCGGTGGGTCGGGCACGAACGGCTCGGCCTCGACGGGCACGACCGGCTCGTCCGCGGCCGGCGGCGACCTCACCGAGGTCCCCGAGGAGACGGCCGGGCCCTACCCCGGGGACGGGTCCAACGGCCCCAACGTGCTCGACGACTCCGGCATCGTCCGCAGCGACATCCGCTCCAGCTTCGGCTCCTCGGCCACCGCCGCCGAGGGGGTGCCGCTGGAGATCAGGCTGACCGTGCGCGACGCGGCCACCGGCGACGCCGCCAAGGGGGCCGGGGTGTACCTGTGGCAGTGCGACCGCGACGGCAACTACTCCCTCTACAGCCAGGCCGCCGCCGACGAGAACTACCTGCGCGGGGCCCAGGAGGCCGACGCCAACGGCACCGTCACCTTCCAGTCGATCTTCCCGGCCTGCTACTCGGGTCGCTGGCCCCACATCCACCTCGAGGTCTACGAAACCCTCTCCGACGCGACCTCGTCGGGCCCGATCGTCAAGACCTCCCAGATCGCCCTGCCCAAGGAGGCCTGCGAGGCCGTCTACGCCACCTCCGGCTACGAGCAGAGCGTCTCCAACCTGTCCCAGGTCAGCCTGGCCGGCGACATGGTCTTCGGCGACGACGGCGGCATCCACCAGCTCGCCACCATGTCCGGCGACGCCTCCGCCGGCTACACCGCCACCCTGACCATCGGGGTCTGACGCCCCGCCCGCGGTAGCCTCTGCCCGGGATCGCCGGGACGAGATCGGAGGCAGGGGTTGGCGGACGCCGGGCGGATCGTGCTGGAGAACGCCGCCGTGCTCGACCCGGAGGCCGGGGTGCTGGCCGAGGGGCAGGCGGTGGTGGTCGAGGACGGCCGGGTGGTGGAGGCCGGGGCGACCTCGGCGGTCAGGGCCGGGGACGCGGCCGTGCTCGACGTCCGGGGCATGACGGTGATGCCGGGGCTGATCGACGGGCACGTGCACGTGAACGCGGCCACCGCCGACCTGGGGGCGCTGGAGGAGTGGGCGCCGTCGTACGTGACCGCGCGGGCGGCCGGGATCCTGCGGGGGATGCTGGACCGGGGGTTCACCTGCGTGCGCGACGTGGCCGGGGCCGACTACGGGATCGCGGCCGCGGTCGCCGAGGGGCTGCTGCCCGGGCCCCGGGTGATCTTCGGGGGCAAGGCGCTGTCCCAGACCGGCGGGCACGGCGACTCCCGCGGGCCCGGGCGGGCCGTGCTCGACCAGCACCCCTGCGCCCCGACCCTCAGCGTGATCGCCGACGGCGTGGCCGAGGTGCGCCGGGCGGCCAGAGACCAGCTGCGGCGGGGCGCCCACCACGTCAAGGTGATGCTCTCGGGCGGGGTGGCCTCCCCCACCGACCGGATCGACTCGACCCAGTACTCGATGGAGGAGCTGCGGGCGGTGGTGGAGGAGGCCCGGGCGGCCAACCGGTACGTCACCGGGCACGCCTACACCGCGGCCGCGGTCAACCGGGGGCTGGAGGCCGGGGTCGGCTGCATCGAGCACGGCAACCTGATGGACGAGTCGTCGGTCGAGCTGTTCCAGCGGACCGGGGCGTTCTACGTGCCCACCCTGGCCACCTACGCCGCCCTGGCCGACGAGGGCCTGGACCACGGCATGCCCGCCGCCCAGCACGCCAAGGTGGACCAGGTGCTGGACGCCGGGCTGGGGGCGCTGGAGCTGGCCCACCGGGCCGGGCTGCCGATCGTCTACGGCACCGACCTGCTCGGCGGCATGCACCGCCGCCAGCTGACCGAGCTCACCATCCGGTCCGAGGTCCAGCCGGCCGCCGACATCCTCCGCTCGGCGACCACCGTGGCCGCCCGCCTGATCGGCCTGGAGGGCGAGGCCGGCGTGATCGCCCCCGGCGCCTTCGCCGACCTGCTGGTGGTCGACGGCAACCCCCTGGAGAACCTCGGCCTGCTCACCGACCCCGCCCGCAACCTCCGCCTGGTCATGGCCGCCGGCCGGATCCACCGCAACGACCTCTGAGCAGGCTCGAACCCGACCCGCCGCCGCCGAGCACCCACACTCGAACCCGACCCGCCGCTGAGCACGTTCGAACCCGACCAGCCGCCGCCGAGCACACACGCTCGCCCCGACCAGCCGCCGCGGGCACGTTCGAACCCGACCAGCCGCCGCGGGCACGCTCGGCCCGACCAGCCGCCGCGGCACGCTCGAACCCGACCCGCCGCAGATGGGGCCCCTTCCGGGAGGGTAGCCGAGGCCGGGAACGGAGGCGAACGGCTGTCCACAACCCCCTAGTCGAACAGTGACGGCTGGGCGTCCTGGCCGAGGCCCGAGGCTGCCCAGCGGGCGGCGTGGAGGTCGACGGCGGCGCCGGAGGGGGCGAGGGGGGTGCCCTCGGAGCGGAGGTGGGCGAGCTGGCGGTCGAGCAGGTGGGGTGGGGGCGTGCCGTCGGCCCGCAGGACCCGCCACCAGGGGATGTCGTCCGCATCGCCGTGGCGGAGCAGGACCTGGCCGACGTCGCGGGCGGTGGCGTCGGCCTCGGCCAGGGCGGCCACGTCGCCGTAGGTCAGCACCCGGCCCGAGGGGATCCGCCTGACCACGGCCAGCACCTTGACGGCCAGGTCGTCCACTAGCCGCCGCCCTTGGCGGACTTCTTGGCCGCCTGCTTGAAGGCCCGCACCTCGGCCAGGGTGTCGGCGTCGGTGACGTCGGCCGCCGACCGGCGCGACCCGTCCTCGCCGTAGGGGCCGGCCACCTCGCGCCAGCCGTCGGGCTGGACCCCGAGCTGCTTGCCGAGCAGGGCGACGAAGATCCGCGCCTTCTGCTCGCCGAAGCCGGGCAGGGCGCGCAGCCGGGCCAGCAGCTCCTTGCCGGTGGCGGCCGTCCGCCAGATGGCGGCGGCGTCCCCGCCGTACTGGTCGACGACGATGCGGCAGAGCGCCTGGACCCGCGCGGCCATCGACGCCGGGTAGCGGTGCAGGGCCGGCGGGCCGGCCATCAGCTTGACGAACGCGTCCGGGTCCCAGTCGGCCAGCTCGGCCGCGTCCAGCGAGGTCCGCTCCATCCGCTGGGCCAGCCGCCACGGGGCCCGGAAGGCCCACTCGAGCGGGAACTGCTGGTCCAGCAGCATGCCCATCAGCAGGGCCAGCGGGTCCCTGGCCAGCAGCGCGTCGGCCTCCGGGTCCTGGGCGAGCCGCAGGGTGGATGGTGCCATGGTTGGAGGCTACCGCAGCTTGCGCGCCGCCGAGCGAGCCCGTAGAGTTATCCGAAGTTTATCGGATGAAAGTCGAAGTCCATGCTCATCCGCGACGTGACCCTGCACGACCCGCCGCTCACGGTCCAGGCCGAGGCCGCCGGCGCCTACGAGCTGCTGATCGAGCTGTCGGCGCTCCCGGCCGAGCGGGCGCCGGCCGGCACGCGCGGCGCCCTCGAGGGGGTCGGGGACCGCTCCGGGGAGGTCTGGCTGCACCTGCTCGGGCTGGCCACCGAGGCCCCGGCCCCGCGGGACGCGGCCGCCCTGCTGGCCTCCCTGGAGGCGGCCGACCCGCTGGAGGTCCGGCGCCAGCTGCTCGGGGCCGACGTGCCCGCCTGGCGCCGCCTGATCCCGCCCGAGGCGATCGAGGCCGCCGCCGCCGGCGACCGGGCCGCCCAGGCCCGCCTGCTCGACCACCCCCGCTACTACGGCGGCGCGGCCCGCCAGGCCCTGGCCGTGCTGCTGCCGCTCGGCCCGGAGGAGACCCGGCGGCGCCTGCTGGAGGCGCTGGGCCGCTGGCACGAGGAGTCGTTCGCGGCCCGCGAGCCCGGCCTGGTCGAGCTGCTGGCCGCCGACGCCCAGGCCACCACCGAGCTGGCCGCCACCATGGCCCCGGCCCGGCTGATCGAGCTGGTCTGCGGCGGGTTCGCCTACGAGCCCGAGCCCGAGTGCCCCCGGGTGCTGCTCGTCCCCCACCTGGCCGCCCGGCCCTGGCTGCTGCTGTGCCAGCACCGCGACACCCGCATCATCTGCCACCCGGCCCGCGGCCAGGACGGCGACCAGCGGGCGGCCACCGCCGAGGGCCTGCTGCGGCTGGGCCGGGCCCTGGGCGACGAGCAGCGCCAGCGGATCCTGACCGCCCTCGCCGGCGGCCCCCGCGACCTGGACGAGCTGGCCGGGGCGGTCGGGCTGTCCCGCTCGACCGTCCACCACCACATGGGCCTGCTGCGGGCGGCCGGGCTGGTCCGCCTTGCCGGCAACGCCCGCCGCTACCGCTACGGCCTGCGCCGCGAGGCCGTGGCCGAGGCCACCGCCCTGCTGGCGTCGGTGCTGACCGCCCCCGGAGAGGAGCGACCATGAACTACCGCCTGTTCGGCCGCAGCGGCCTGCGCGTGTCCGAGCTCGCCCTGGGCACCATGACCTTCGGCACCGACTGGGGCTGGGGGGCCGACCGCGACGAGTGCCGCAAGATGTTCGACGCCTTCGCCGAGGCCGGCGGCAACTTCGTCGACACGGCCAACAACTACACCAACGGGACCAGCGAGCGGATCGTCGGCGAGCTGGTCGCGGCCGACCGCGACCACTTCGTGGTGGCCACCAAGTACAGCCTGAGCACCCGGCCCGACGACCCCAACGCCGGCGGCAACCACCGCAAGAACCTGGTCCGGGCCCTGGAGGCCAGCCTGGAGCGGCTCGGCACCGACCACGTCGACCTGCTCTGGGTCCACATGTGGGACGGGATGACCCCGGTCGAGGAGGTCGTCCGCGCCCTCGACGACCTGGTCAGGGCGGGCAAGGTGCTGTACGTGGGCGCCTCCGACACCCCGGCCTGGGCGGCCGCCCGGGCCGTCACCCTGGCCGAGCTGCGCGGCTGGGCCGCCTTCTGCGGCCTCCAGCTGCCCTGGTCGCTGGCGGACAGGTCGGTGGAGCGCGAGCTCCTGCCGCTGGCCGCGGCCCTCGACCTGGCCGTCACCCCCTGGGGCGTGCTCGAGTCGGGCGAGCTGACCGGCAAGTACCTGGCCCCCGACGGCCGGCCAACCCGCTCCCGCCCCGAGCACGTCAGCCCCAGGGTCAACCAGCTGGCCGGCGAGGTCGTGGCCGTGGCCGCCGAGCTCGGCCGCCCCCCGGCCCAGGTGGCCATCGGCTGGGTCCGCCAGCAGGAGCCCGGCTGGGGCACCCCGGTGATCCCGATCGTCGGGGCCCGCAGCGCCGCCCAGCTGGCCGACAACCTCGGCTGCCTCGACCTCGAGCTCAGCGCCGGCCAGCTCGCCCGCCTGGAGGCCGCGTCGGCGTTCCAGCGCGGCTTCCCGCGGTCGTTCCTGGAGAGCGACCACGTCCGCGGGCTGGTCTTCGGCACCACCTTCGAGCGGATCGCCGCCCACCGCCGGGCCGGCTAGGACTCCGGCTGGACGGCCACGCCGACCTGGCGGTCCTTGCGGGGCAGGGCGGTGGGGCGGTGGTCGCTGATCCACAGGTCGATCTGGGCCCACCAGGCGTACAGCCAGTCGACCTGGGCCTCGCGGTCGGTGGGGACCTCGGCCGCGGGCACCCGCCACCAGCGGGCCTTGAGGACCTGCTCCATGGGCAGGGCCCGCCAGACGTCGCCGACGGTGACGACGTGCTCCAGGCCGGTGTGGGCGACGAAGATCACGTCGGCGGTGGGGGCGGCCTCGATCGCGGCCAGGGCGCCGCCCGGCTTGGGCGGGAGCAGGTGCTCCATGGCCCTGGCCTTGGCCGCCTCCTCGGCCAGGCGGCGCTCCTCCAGCAGCCGGATGGCCCGGAGCCGGCGCCGCGGGGTGAAGTTGCCGCCCTCGGGGAAGATCACCAGGGCCCCGGTGGGGCCGAGCCCGGCCGCCAGCCGCTCGATCTCCTTGATGACCAGGTTGCCGGCGCCGCGCCGGGCCGGCACGAAGGCGTTGGGCAGGCGGTTGATGACCACGTCCAGGCTGGGGTCGAACTGGAGGGCGGCCTTCATCACGATCCGGGGCTTGCGCTGGTAGCGGCTGAGCAGGTGGTGGACGAGCAGGAACGAGTCGCCGGGGCCGGCGTGGCGGCTGAGCACGATCACCGGGCGGGTCAGGCGGGCGCCGGCCTCCTCGGGGGTCAGCTCCGGCTCCTCGATCTCGATGCGCAGCCGGAAGGTGCGGGACGCGACCCGGAACACCACCGCCAGCCACCAGCGCATCAGCGCGTAGTGGCGCTCCAGGTAGGGCTCGGAGCTCAGGCGGCCGCCGAAGCCGCTGGCCACCCAGAGGGCCAGGCAGGCGAACAGGGCCACCGACTCCATGGCCAGCCAGACCAGCGCGAACCAGAGCAGCCGCAGGGCCCGCCAGCGGCCGGGCAGCAGCGGCGAGGCGGCCGCGGCCAGGATCACCAGCCCCGGCAGCAGCACCAGCAGGGCGATCGTGACCACCAGGACCAGCGGCGCCAGCACCAGCCGCCGGACCAGCTTCGGTGGCAGCACCGCCGCTATCCCGTCCGCTCGGAGACGCCGGCCAGGTAGGCGGCCGAGGCCTCGTAGGCCCGCTGGATGTGCTCGTCGATCCGGGAGGCGTCGCGGTAGCGGAGCTGGGACAGGTCGACCCCGGCCGGGGCCTCGGCCCCGGCGGGCAGGACATGGACGGTCACCCCCGGCGGGACCGCGGCCATGTCCTCGGCGAACCGGTGCCGGCGGGCGATCTCGAACGCCACCAGCCCGACCTCCCAGGGCCGCGACGGCACCTGGAGGGGCCGCTCGATGCGGCCGACGTGGAGCACGTACACCGTCCTGGCCCCCAGCTCCAGGGCCCGGCCGATGGGGATGCTGTGGACCAGGCCGCCGTCGAAGAAGTGCTCGTCGCCCACCCGGACCGGCGGCAGCAGCCCGGGCACGGCCGCCGAGGCGAGCACGGCCTCGGTGATCGGCCCGTCGCTGAACCAGTGGGCCGCGGCCCGCTCGATGCTGGCCGCGACGCACTGGAAGGGCAGGGCCAGCTCCTCGATCCGCTTGACCGGCAGGGCCTCCAGCAGCTGGCGCAGGGGCTCGTTGGGATGCAGGTGGGTGCCGGAGCGGGCCAGGGTCCGGACCCGCCCGAGCAGCGAGCCGCCGAACGCCTCGGCGGCCACCCCGTCGCGCCACACCGCGGCCAGCTCGGGGACGGCCGCGCCAGGGTCGCGGTGGGCGGCCACGAACACGCCGTTGAGCGCCCCCACCGAGGTGCCGAGGACCAGGTCGGGCCGGACCCCGGCCTCGGCCAGGGCCTGGAGCATGCCGACCTCGTGGGCGCCGAGCACCCCGCCGCCGCCGAGCACGAAGGCGACCTCGTGCGCCCGGCCCTGGTCCCCCGTCACCGTGCCTCCCTCTGTCGGGCCGATGATCCCATACGCTAGGCTTCGCCTGACGCACAGGAAGGGCAGGTGGAGGGTTGCCAGGGCTCCGGATCGCCGTCCTGGGCAAGCCCCGGATCACCCGCGACGACGGCTCGCCGGTCGAGCTGGGCTCGGCCAAGGCGACCGCGCTGCTGCTGTACCTGGCCACGACGGGCGAGCGGCACTCGCGGTCGGCCCTTGCCGGGCTGCTCTGGGGCGACCTGCCCGAGGAGGGCGCCCGGGCCAACCTGCGCCTGGCCCTGACCAAGCTGCGCCGGGTGGTCGACGACAACCTCCAGGTGACGCGCGGCTACGTGGCCGCCGACCCGTCCAGCTTCTGGCTCGACCGGCGCGAGTTCGCGGCCGCCCTGGCCGGCGGGGACGGCGACCTGGAGCGGGTCAAGGCGGCCGTCCGGCTGTACCGGGGCGACTTCCTCGACGACCTGGTCGTGCGGGGCGCCCCCGAGCTCGAGACCTGGATCGAGGGCGAGCGCGAGCACCTGCGCCGGCTGGCCGTGACCGGGCTGGCCCGGCTGGCCGACGACGCCGCCGCCCGCGGCGACCCGGCCGCCGGGGTCGAGGCGGCCCGCCGGATGCTGTCGCTCGACCCGCTGTCGGAGGAGGCGCACCGGCTGCTGATGGGGTTCCTGGCCGCCAAGGACGACCGGGCGGCCGCCCTGGCCCAGTTCGAGACCTGCCGCCACGTGCTGGCCGAGGAGCTGGGAGTCGACCCCTCCCCGGAGACGATCCGCCTCACCGACCGCATCCGCGCCGGCGACCTCGCCCCCACCCGTCCCGATCCAGGCGTGCCTGAACCCGCCCCGCCGGGGCTTGGCCCCCCGGAGGGGGAGCGTAGCCGAGTGGGCAACGAGGTGCTCCCGGTTGTCCACACCCCCGACCTGATCGGGCGGGAGGCCGACCTGGCCCGGGTGGTCGCGCTGGTCGAGGGGGAGGCCTGCCGGCTGCTGACGCTGGTCGGGCCGGGTGGGGTCGGCAAGACCCGGCTCGCCCTGGCCGCGGCCGAGGGGCTGGCCCCCCGGTTCGCCGACGGCGCCGCCGTGGTCGCCCTGGCCGGGGTCGAGCCGGACAACCCCGAGCAGGTGCCCGACCTGCTGGCCGTGACCGTGGCCGAGGCCCTGGCCGTGCCGCTGGCCGCCCGCCGCCCGGTCCGCGACCTGCTCAAGGCCTGGCTGGCCGAGCGGCGCCTGCTGGTGGTGCTGGACAACCTCGAGCACCTGCCCGGCGCCGCCTCCCTGCTCACCGACCTGCTGGCCGGGGCCCCGGGGCTCAAGCTGCTGGCCACCTCCAGGCGCCGGGTCGGGACCGGGGTGGAGTGGGTCCTCGACGTGCCCGGGCTGGGCGAGGGCCCGGCGGTCGAGCTGTTCGCCGAGCGGGCCCGGCGGGTCAGGGCCGGCTTCTCGCTGGAGGAGGAGGGGCCGGCCGTTGCCGCCATCTGCCGGCTGGTCGAGGGGCTGCCGCTGGCCATCGAGCTGGCCGCCGACCTGGCCAGGACGCTCCCCTGCCAGGTGATCGCGGACAAGCTCGGCTCCGACCTAGATGTGCTCCAGACCACCTCGGCCGCCCGCCCGCCCCGCCACCGCAGCATGCGCGCGGTGATCGAGGCGTCCTGGCGGCTGCTCGACGGCGACCAGCAGCGGGCCCTGGCCCGGCTGTCGGTGTTCCGCGGCGGCTTCGACCCGGCCGCCGCCGAGGCCGTGGCCGGCGCCGAGGTGGCCATGCTGTCGGCGCTGGTCGAGCGGTCCCTGGTGGACCGGGCCGAGGGCGGGCGCTACGGCCTGCACGAGCTGCTGCGCCAGTTCGCCGCCGAGCGGCTGGAGGCCTCCGGGGACGCGGCCGCCACCCGGCGGGCCCACGCCGCCCACTACGCCGGGTTCCTGCGGTCCCGCCACGACCGGCTGGCCGACGCCTTCGACGCGGCCGTCCTGGCCGAGGTCGACCCCGAGACCGGCAACCTGCGCGCGGCCTGGCAGGAGCTGGCAGGAGCTGGCCGAGGCGGACGGGATCGACGCCCTGGCCGGCCTCCTCGAGGACCTGTGGCTGGTCCACCGCCGGCACGGCCGCTTCGAGGAGGCGCTGGGGGCGATCCAACGGGCCCTGGCCCGCGAGGACGCCACCCCACGGCAGCGGGCCAGGTGGCACCTGTGGGCCGGGCTGGCCCAGTACCAGCTCGGGCGATCCGAGGAGGGGCAGGAGGAGCTGCGGGCCATGCTGGCCCTGGCCGACCGGCCCCTGCCGGCGACCGGCGCCGGCTGGGTCGCGGCCGTGGCCAGGGGCGCCGCCGGGCAGGCCCGCAGCCGCGCCCTCGGCCCCCGGCCGGCGCCCGACGAGGAGGCCCGCCTGGTCGCGGCCGATGTCGCCCAGGCCTACGCCATGATCGGCGAGACCTACTACATGGGCGGCCAGCTCCTCCCGATGATGGCCAGCGGGGTCAGGACGATCAACGCGGCCGAGCGCGCGGGCAGCGCCGGCGACGTCGCCGCCGGCTACGCCGTCACCGCCCTCAGCGCCAGGGTCTCCCGCCGTCACCGGCTGGCCGACTGGTACGCCCGCCTGGCCGACGACGCCATCGCGGCCGGCACCGACGAGGCCGCGCTGGCCTACCCGCTCGAGGTCAGGGGCGTCGACCACGTCACGGTGGGCGCCTGGTCGGCCGCCGAGACCTGCCTCCGCCGGGCCGCCGGCAGCTTCGCCCGCATGGGCCAGCCGCGGTTCCGGGAGGAGTGCGTCTCCCTGCTGGCGGTCGCGGACGGCTACCGGGGACGCTACCGCCAGATGGCGGATGGCTTCGCCGAGGTGGCGGCGTCGGCCCGTGGCCGCCACGACCAGCTGTCGCTGCACTGGGGCCTGGCCGGGCAGGCCGAGGCCCTGCTCCGCCTGGAGCTGGACACCAGGCAGGCCCTGGAGCTGCTGGAGGAGAGCCGGTCGATGTTCGCCGACGTGCCGGCGTCCGAGCGGCTCCGGATCCATGCCGGCATGGCCCTGGTCCACCTGCGGGCCGGGCGCGACGCCGAGGCCGGGACCGCGGTCAGGGACGGGCTGCGCGACGCGGTCGCGGCCGGGCTGCCGCGGATGTGGCTCGGCGAAGCCGTCACCCTGCTGGCCGAGGTGGCCCTGGCCCTGCGGGAGCGCGGCCACGACCCGGCCGTCGCCGCCGGCGCCTGCGACCGGCTGCGGTCGTTCACGGCCGGCTGCCCGGTGACCGCGGCCAGGGCCCTGCGGACCGGCGGCCTCCAGCTGTGGCTGGCCGGCCGCCGCCCCCGGGCCGTCCGCGCCTGGCGGCGCAGCCTGGACAGCGCCCGCCGCCTCGACCTCCCCTACGACGAGGCCATGGCCCACCTCGAGCTGGGCCGCCACCTCCGCGCCCCCGAGACCACCCCCGGCGGCTGGGGCCGCGACGAGCACCTGGCCCGGGCCCGGGAGCTGCTCACCGCCCTCGGGACCGGGCCGGCGCTCGCCCGCGCCTCGCGCCCTCCGCTGGCCGGCTAGCTAGCCGCCGGCCGGGGCAAGGAACTGGCAGATCTTGC
>CALGFH010000225.1 GCA_937881255.1 uncultured Actinomycetes bacterium | reverse complement strand
TAGGTCATGGCCGAGCGGATCTTGCCCCGCAGCTCGACCTCCTTCTCGAAGGTCTCGGCCACCTTGACCAGCACCTGGTCGAGGAAGCCGCCGATCTCGCCGGCCCGGACCATGGAGATGTAGAGGCGGTTGAAGATCTTGGGGTGCTTGGCCATGGCGGCCGACAGCGAGGTGCCCTTCTCGACCTCGGCCCGGACCTGGATGATGACCTCGCCCAGGCGGCGGTTGCTGGTCTGCTCGCCCAGGATGGTCAGGGACCGCAGCAGCGACAGGCCCGAGTTGATCATGGTGGCGAACTGGCGCGAGAACACGGCCAGGTCCTTGAGCTTGACCCGGCCGGTGCCGGGCAGCTTGACCTCGGTCTTGAGGCCGGCGCCCTTCTCGGGCTCGATCGAGATGGGGGCGTAGCCGAGCTGGCGGAGCCGCCCGACGACCGCCTCCTCGCTCTCGGCCTCCATCGACCCGGCGGCCATCTTGCCGTCGCGGTCGCGGACCTTGTAGGCGTACGTGGTTGGCATGTCCGGGCCTCCTAGGCCGCCCGCCCGCAGAGGCGGTTGAAGTCCTCGGTGTGGTGGCAGCGCTCGAGGGCCTTGTCGTAGCTGAGGTAGCCGCGGCGGACGAGGTCGGCCAGGGACTGGTCCATTGTCTGCATGCCGTGGCGGCCACCGGCCTGCATGGCCGAGTAGATCTGGTGGGTCTTGCCGTCCCGGATGAGGTTCCGGACGGCCGGGGTGGCCATCATGATCTCGACCCCCACGACCCGGCCGTTCCCGTCGGCGGTCGGGACCAGCTGCTGGCAGACCACGCCCTGGAGGGCGCCGGCCAGCTGCACCCGGATCTGCTGCTGCTGGTTGGTCGGGAACACGTCGATCATCCGGTCGACCGTCTGGGGCGCGTCCTGGGTGTGGAGGGTGGCGAACACCAGGTGGCCGGTCTCGGCCGCGGTCAGGGCGATCGAGATCGTCTCGAGATCGCGCAGCTCGCCGACCAGGATGATGTCGGGGTCCTGGCGCAGGACGTGCTTGAGGGCGTTGGCGAACGACTTGGTGTCCTCGCCGACCTCGCGCTGGTTGACCAGGCAGCGCTTGTGGCTGTGGAGGAACTCGATCGGGTCCTCCACGGTCATGATGTGGTCCTCGCGCTCCCGGTTGGCCAGGTCGACCATGCTGGCCAGGGTGGTCGACTTGCCCGACCCGGTCGGGCCGGTGACCAGCACGAACCCCCGGGGCAGGCGGGCCAGGCTGCTCACCTGGGCCGGGATGCCGAGGGCCTCAAGTGGCTTGATCTCCTGGGGGATCAGCCGGAAGGCGGCCCCCACCGAGTCGCGCTGGAAGTAGACGTTGAGCCGGAACCGGGCCTTGCCCGGCAGGGCGTGGGCGCAGTCGAGCTCCTGCTCGCTCTCCAGCCGCTCCCGCTGCCGCTGGGTGAGGATCGAGTAGATCATCGCCTGGGTCTCGGCCGGCTGGAGCACCGGGTAGTCCTCCAGCTGGCCGAGGCGGCCGTTGACCCGGACCGTCGGCTTGGCCCCGGCGGTCAGGTGCAGGTCGGACGCGCCCAGGGTCAGCACCTGCTCCAGCAGCTCGGCGACCCCGACCCGGCTCTGGGGTCCCCCGTCACGCAGTCCCATCCCGGTCGGGTTGGGCCCGCCCAGCAGTCCCTCGGTCTGCATCCGCCGCTCCCGCGCGCTCGATTGGCTCCTTGGCTCCTTCGGTAAGGTCGGAGCGGCGAGCGGGCGGCTTGAACGGCCGCTTGGTCAGGTGCCGAGGCGCCAGCCGCGCAGGTAGCCCTCCTGCTCGGCGGTGAGGTCGTCGCAGCGCACCCCGAGGGCGGCCAGCTTGTGGCGGGCGACCCGCTCCTCGACGGCCGCCGGGACCGGGTGGACGCCGGCCGGCAGCGGCTCGGCGGCGCTGGCCAGCCGCTCAACGGCCAGGGCCTGGGTGGCGAAGGTCAGGTCCATGACCTCGGCCGGGTGGGCCTCGGCGCAGGCCTGGCCGACCAGGCGGCCCTCGGCCAGCACGATCACCCGCCCGCCGCCGGGCCGGGTGTAGGCGACCGCCCCCGGGCGGACCTCGGCGGCCCCGGTGGCCGCCCGGCGGAGGCCGGCCACGTCCACCTCCAGGTCGAAGTGGCCGGCGTTGGCCACGATGGCCCCGTCCGGCATGGCCAGGAGGTGCGGGAGGGTGAGGGCGTCGCGGTTGCCGGTGACGGTCACGAAGATGTCCCCGACCCGGGCCGCCTCGGCCACCGGCAGGACCTGGTAGCCCTCCATCACCGCCTCCAGGGCCCGCAGCGGGTCGACCTCGCAGACCACCACCCGCGCCCCCATGCCCCTGGCCCGGGTGGCCACCCCGCGGCCGCACCACCCGTAGCCGACCACCACCAGGACCTTGCCGGCCAGGAGCACGTTGGTGGCCCGCAGGATGCCGTCCAGGGTCGACTGGCCGGTGCCGTAGCGGTTGTCGAACAGGTGCTTGGTGGCGGCGTCGTTGACGGCCAGCAGCGGGTAGGCGAGGGCGCCCTCGCGGGCCATGTTGCGGGCCCGCAGGACCCCGGTCGAGGTCACCTCGGTGCCGCCGGCGATGCCGGCGAGCAGGTCGCGGCGGCCGCTGTGGATGGTCGCGGTGAGGTCGGCGCCGTCGTCCACGATCAGGGTCGGCCGGCTGGCCAGGACGCCGGCGACCTGCCGGTAGAAGGTGTCCCGGTCGGCCCCGTGGACGGCGAACACGGCCGCCCCGGTCTCCTCGTGGATGGCCGCGGCCACGTCGTCCTTGGTCGAGAGCGGGTTGGAGGCGCACAGGGCCAGCTCGGCCCCGCCGGCGACCAGGGCCCGGCAGAGGTTGGCCGTCTCGGTGGTGACGTGCAGGCAGGCGGCGATCCGGTGCCCGGCCAGGGGCCGGGTGCGGGCCAGCTCGTCGGCCACGGCCGACAGCACGGGCATGCGGCTGGCCGCGAAGTCGATCTTGCGGAGGCCGGCCGGGGCCAGGCCGGGGTCCTTGAGCAAGGTGTCCAACGGGGGCGCTCCTCTGCGGTCAGGAGGCCAGGCGGAGCAGGCGCCTGGCCTTGGCGGTCTCGAAGTCGAGGGCGGTGGCCGGGTCAGGGCCCCTTCGGAGCTGGGCGAGGCGGCGCAGCGACCCGGCCACCTCGGGGTCCTCCAGGGCCCGCAGCCCGAAGGCCAGGGCGGCCGGGGTGACCCGGTGGCGGGCCTGGAGCTCGAGGGCGAAGGCGGCGGCGGCCAGGTCGCGCTCGCCGTAGTCGCGGTAGCCGCCGGCCGTCCGGGCGGGGGCGACCAGCCCGAGCTGCTCGGCGTACCGCAGCATCCGGGCGCTGGTCCCGACCTGCCGGGCGGCGTCCCCTACGCGCATGCCCGGCACCCTAGCAACCTTTACAAAATCATGTCAAGGTTGGTTCGGCCCCTCGCGGGCGGTAGCATTTAGGCATGCCTCAATCCGCAGCGACCGGCGCGCTGGCCGTGGAGGGCCTGTGCAAGGCCTTCGGGGACGCCCTGGTCCTCGACCAGGCCGGGCTGCGGGTCCCGGCCGGCCGGGTGGTGGCCCTGCTCGGCCCCAGCGGCTGCGGCAAGACGACCCTGCTGCGCTGCATCGCCGGGCTGGAGCGGCCCGACGCCGGCCAGGTCCGCCTCGACGGCCGGGACCTGTCCGCCCCCGGGGCCTTCGTCGCCCCCGAGCGGCGCCGGATCGGCATGGTGTTCCAGGACGGCGCCCTGTTCCCCCACCTGACCGTGGCCGGCAACGTCGGCTACGGCCTGTCGCGGTCCGAGCGGCGCGGGGCCAGGGTCGCCGAGGCCCTGGCCCTGGTCGACCTGGCCGGCTTCGGCGACCGCCTGCCGGCCAGCCTGTCCGGCGGCCAGGCCCAGCGGGTCGCCCTGGCCAGGGCCCTGGTCACCCGCCCGTCGGTGCTGCTGCTGGACGAGCCGTTCTCCAACCTGGACACCATCCTCCGCATCCAGATCCGGGCCGAGGTCCAGCGGCTGCTGGCCGACCTCGGGGTCACGGCCGTGTTCGTCACCCACGACCAGGAGGAGGCGTTCGTGGTCGGCGACGAGGTGGCGGTGATGCTGGCCGGCCGGGTCGTGCAGCAGGCGGCCCCGGCCGAGCTGTACCGGGCCCCGGCGTCGCGGGCCGTGGCCGGCTTCCTGGGCGACGCCAACCTGCTCCCGGGGGTGGCCGCGGCCGGGCTGGCCGACACCGCCATCGGGCGGGTGCCGCTCCGGAACGGGCTCCGGGGCGACGTCGACGTGCTCCTCCGGCCCGAGCAGCTGCGGGTCTCGGCCGGGGCGGCCGCGACCATCGACTCGGTCCAGTACTTCGGCCACGACGCCATCTACCTGACCCGGCTGCCCGGCGGGGCCGCCCTGCGGGTGCGGGTGCTGGACGCCCCCGAGTTCCGGCCGGGCGACACCGTCGACCTCGACTACGTGGGCGGCCCGACCGTCGGCTACCCGCGGGCCAGCGCTGGCTGACCCGGCCGACCTGCTGATCCTCGGTGCCGGGCCGGCCGGGGTGGGCGCCGCCTACCGGACGGCCCGGGCCGGGCACCGGGTGGTGGTGCTGGAGCGGGCCCCCGGCCCCGGCGGGGCCGCGGCCAGCTTCGAGCTGGACGGCATCCGGGTCGACCACGGCAGCCACCGGCTGCACCCGGCGATCGACCCCCGCATCCTCGGCGACCTGCGCGACCTGCTCGGCCCCGACCTGCAGCGGCGGCCCCGCAACGGCCGCATCTGGCTGGAGGGACGCTGGATCCGGTTCCCGCTGCGGCCGGCCGACCTGGTTCGCCGGCTGCCGCCGTCGTTCGCGGCCGGGGCGGCCGTGGACGCGGCCACCGGCTGGGCCAGGCGGCCCCGGGCCGACACCTTCGCCGAGACCCTCCGGGCCGGGCTGGGGCCGACCATGTGCGAGCGCTTCTACTTCCCCTACGCCCGCAAGCTCTGGGGCCTGGACCCGAGCGAGCTGGCCGGCGAGCAGGCCCGCCGCCGGGTCTCGGCCGGCTCCCCGGGGCGGCTGCTGGCCCGGGTGGCCCGGGCCGCCGGCGGCCAGCGGCCCTGGTTCTGGTACCCGAGGGACGGCTTCGGGGCCATCTGCGAGCGCCTGGCCGGCGCGGCCGCCGAGGCCGGGGCCGAGCTGCGCTACCGGACCGCGGCCGAGCGGGTCGAGCTCGGCCCCGAGGGGGCGACCGTCACCCTGGCCGGCGGCGAGCGGCTGACGGCCCGGCGGGTCTGGTCGACCATCCCCCTGCCCACCCTGGCCCGGATGACCGACCCGGCCCCGTCCCCGGCCGTGCTGGCCGCGGCCGGCCAGCTCGGCTTCCGGGCCATGCTGCTGGTCTACCTGGTCCTGGACGGCGGCCGCTACAGCGGCTATGACGCCCACTACCTGCCCGACCCCGGCACCCCGGTGACCCGGGTCTCGGAGCCGGCCAACTACCGCGACGGCGACGACCCGCCGGGCCGGACGGTGCTCTGCGCCGAGCTCCCCTGCTCGCGCGACAGCGACCTCTGGCGGGCCGGCAACGACCGGCTGGCCGCCCTGGTCGGGGCGGCCCTGCGCGACCGGGGCCTCCCCGACCCGGGACCGGTCCGGCGGGTGGCGGTGCGCCGCCTGCCCAACGTCTACCCGGTCTACCGGGTCGGCTACACGACCCCGTTCCAGGCCCTCGACGCCTGGGCGGCCGCCCAGCCGGCCCTGCTCAGCTTCGGCCGCCTCGGCCTGTTCGTGCACGACAACAGCCACCACGCCCTGGCCATGGCCTGGGCCGCGGCCGACGCCCTGGCCGCGGACGGCTCCTTCGACCACGCCGCCTGGTCCGCCGCCCGGGAGTCCTTCACCAGCCACGTGGTCGAGGACTGAGCCCGCCCTCACCCGCAGCCGTTGCGGCGCCAGGTCCGGATCGTGGTGCCGTCGGCGTCAAGGGCCGTGATCCGGACCGACCCCGGCGGGCGCGTCGAGGGCAGCTCGGCCAGGAAGAACGCATGGCCGAGCTGCTCGCCCCCGTCCCGGGCCGGCACCTCGACCCGCTCGCCGCCGGCCTCGACCCGCACGGTCCGGGCCGTCCTGGGCACGCCGCCGTACGCGACCCGCAGGTCGACCCGCCCCACGCCCGGCCCTGAGCAGTGCGTCTTCGGCTCCAGGATCCTGTCGCCGGGCGCGACTCCCGGCTCTGGCCTGGAGCCGCCGCACTCCGAGGAGCCCCCGCCGCCCGGCTCCTTGGCCAGCGACACGCAGTAGCCGTCGCGGACCGCCCAGACGACCAGCTCCAAGCCGTTGCTGTCCCGGGTGGCGACCCGGCCGACCATCGTCACCGGACCGGTCGGCGGGTCGCCGCCGAGCCGGTTTTGGGTCAGGTCGCCCGGCCCGGGGGCCTCGCCGACCGGACGGCCGTCGCGGTCGAGGGCGACCATCCGCTCCAGGTGGCTGGTCCGGGGCACGAAGGCGACGTAGAAGCGGCCGGGGACGTCCCTTGGGGCGACGGTGGCCGCCTCCACCGCCGTCCGCCCCCGCAGCTCCAGGCGCACCCGGGTGGCGTCGGCTGGCGCCCGGCCGATCACGGCGACCGTGTCCCGGGCGGTGCCGAGCGCGCCGGCGGCCAGCACCGAGGCCGTCTGCGCCTCGGGGGCACAGGTGCCGTGCGCCTGCCAGGCCGGCGGCCCCAGGTCCAGCGCGAACCAGTCGAGGATGTAGCAGACGTCGGCCACCGGGGCGCGGCCTCCGCCGGGGCGGTAGGTGCTCCGGTAGACGACCAGCCGCCACGGCTCCCCGGCCTGCTCGCCCTGGGCGGCCGCCACCACCGGGTCGTGCGGCTGCTCGTTGGGCACCGTCGCCGTCCACTCCCTGGCCTGCAGCCCCCGCCACGGCAGCTGCCGCCACCGGTCCTGGCTGAGAGGGTCGACGGTCGGCAGCCCGAGGCCGCCGCCACGGCCGATGACGATCACCAGCGCCGCGACCATCAGCGCCAGGGCGGCCCCGCCGGCCCGGCGCCGCCGGCGGGCGCGGGCCCGGCGCCAGGCCGCCGCCGGGCCGGGGGTGCGGGCGAGCTGGGCGGCGCGGTCGGCCGCCTCGGCCAGTCGGGTGCCCAGGTCATCCATTGCCGCGGACACCTCCATGCTCGGGCTGGGAGGCCAGGCTGGCCGCCAGCGCCTGCCTGGCCCTGGCCAGCCGGGACTTCACCGTCCCGATGGGCACGCCCAGCTCGGCCGCGACCCGGTCGACGGGCAGGTCGAGCAGGTGGTGCAGGACGACCACGGCCCGTTGGTCGTGGGGCAGGGCGCGCAGGGCCTGGGTGACGGCGAGCCGGTCGAAGGTCGGCGGGTCGGGGTCGGCCCCTGGCCGCAGGCGGACGGCGAGGGCGAGGCGGCGGCGGGTCCGGCGGAACCCGTCGGTGGCCAGGTTGACCGCCACCCGCCGCACCCAGGCCTCGGGGACCTCGTACTCGCGCAGTCGCGACCAGCGGGCCGCGGCCCGGGTCAGCGCCTCCGAACGGGGGCCGCGCGCTCCAGAACTGGGAGCCGACCACCGTCGGGATCAGGGGGTCTTGGGAGCGCGCGGCCCCCGTTCGACGACGTCCTCGGCGCAACGGTTGCCGGTGACCAGGTAGAGCTGGCCGACCAGGCGGCCGTGGACGGCGCCGTCGAGCTCCTCGAACTGCTGCTCGCTCGGCACTCGGCTCCCTCCGGCAGGCCAACGGCCAGCGGACGCGATGCCAGCTCCACGTCCGAGGGGCCCGGTTGGTTCCCGCGGGACCGATGATGCCGGTCGAGCTCGCGCCAGACCGCCGGGACGACCCGGCGCAGGTAGCGCAGGGGCCGGACGAACGAGCGGCCGGTGGTGCGGAACTGGTAGCCGATCGGGACTTCCAGGTAGCGGTAGCCCTTGGCCAGCAGGTCGAGGGTGAGGACCTGGGCGTAGTTGTAGTCGTGGACGATCTCGGCGTCGGCCGCGGCCGGCCCCGACAGGGCCCGGAAGCCGCTCTGGCCGTCGCCGATCGGGGCCCTGGCCACGAACCGGAGCAGGCCGGTGAGGGCCAGGTTGCCGAGGCGGCGCTGGGGCAGCATGCGCCGGATCTCGCCCGCGAACCGGGAGCCGACCACGTAGTCGGCCCGCCCCTCCAGGATGGGACCGACCAGCCGCTCCAGCTCGGCCGGGTCGTACTCGCGGTCGGCGTCGCAGAAGGCGACCGCGGCCGCCCCCCGCTCCACGGCGGCGGCCAGGCCGGTCCGGACGGCCGCCCCCAGCCCGCGGTTGGCCGCCGCCGAGAGCACGGTCGCGCCGGCCGCCGCGGCCAGCTCGGCGGTGCGGTCGCCGGAGCCGTCGTCGACCACCAGGCACTCGACCCGGCGGCCGAGCACCAGCTCGGGCACCCGGGCGACCACCTCGGCGACCGTGGCCTCCTCGTCGTGGGCGGGCAGGAACACCACCACCGGCCCCGGCCCGGCCACGGGGCCGTGGCCGGGCGGCGGGGGCGGTGCTGGCAGGCGGATGGCCATGTCGGGCGGCTCACTTCCTGGACTTGGCCGACGGCGGGCGGACGACTAGGATTTAGGCGAACCTAAACATGGAGGCCGGATGTCCCGCAAGACCACCGTCGTCGCCCTCGCCCTGCTGCTGGCCCTGGCGTCGGCCGGCTGCGGCGGCGACCGCGACGCCCTGACCATCTACTCCGGGCGCACCCAGAACCTGATCGGGCCCCTGCTGGAGAAGTTCAACAAGGACACGGGCATCGCCATCGACGTCAAGTACGGCGACTCGGCCGAGCTGGCCCTGCTGCTGGACGAGGAGGGCGAGCGGACCCCGGCCGACATCTTCCTGTCCCAGAGCCCGGGGGCGACCGGCTTCCTGGCCGGCAAGGGGCGCCTCGGCCAGCTCGACGCCGCCGTGCTCGACAAGGTCGACGCCCGCTTCCGCAACGCCGCCGGCCGCTGGGTCGGTATCTCGGGCCGCCAGCGGGTCCTGGTCTACAACTCCGAGGAGGTCAGCCAGGCCGAGCTGCCCAACTCGGTGCTGGAGCTGACCGACGACCGCTTCGCCGGCAAGGTCGCCATCGCCCCCTCCAACGGCTCCTTCCAGGACTTCGTGACCGCCATGCGCCAGCTCGAGGGCGAGGAGGCGACCGAGGCCTGGCTCAAGGAGATGGTGGCCAACAAGCCCCGGACCTACGCCAACAACAACGCCATCGTCGAGGCGGTCAGCCGCGGCGAGGTCGAGATGGGCCTGGTCAACCACTACTACAACTACCGCTTCCAGCAGGAGAGCCCGGGCACCCCGAGCCGCAACCACAGTTTCGCCGGCGACGACGTCGGGGCCCTGGTGATCCCCTCGACGGCCAGCGTGCTGGTCGGCACCGACAAGACCGATGAGGCCACCCGCTTCCTGAGCTTCCTGCTCACCGAGGAGTCCCAGCGCTACTTCAGCGACCAGACCTTCGAGTACCCGCTGGTCGCCGGGGTCCCGGCCGCCTCCGGGCTGCCGCCACTGGCCAGCCTGCGCTCCCCCGACTACGACGTCGACGCCCTCGGCGGCGGCCTGGAGCGCACGGTGGAGCTGATCCGGACCAGTGGCTTCAACGGCGTCTGAGCGCCGCCGCGGGCCCGCCAGGCCCCGCCCTCGCCGCCGGCCGGCCCCGGCGCCCCTGGCCGCGGTCTCGGCCCTGGTCGCCTGCCTGTTCGCCACCCCCCTGGCCTACCTGGCCGTCCGGGGGCTGACCGAGGGCGGCACCCTGGCCGCCTGGACCTCGGCCGCCACCCTGGGGCCGCTGGCCCGCACCCTGCTCCTCGGGGTCTCGGTGGCCGCCGCCTCGGCCGTGCTCGGGACCGCCCTGGCCTGGCTGGTGGCCCGGACCGACCTGCCCGGGCGCCGGGCGGCCCGCCTGCTGCTGCCCCTCCCGCTGGTCATGCCGTCCTTCATCGCCGCCTTCGCGCTGCTGGCCGCGTTCGCGCCCGGGGGGCTGCTGGAGGGGCTGCTCGAGCCCCTGGGGGTGGACCGGCTGCCCGCCTTCGAGGGGTTCTGGGGGGCGCTGTACGTGCTCACCCTGTTCACCTACCCGTACGTGTACCTGCCCGTGGTGGCCCGGCTGGGCCAGCTCCCGGCGTCGCTGGAGGAGAGCGCCCGGCTGCTCGGGCGCGGCCCGGCGGCGGTCTTCCGGACGGTGGTCGCGCCCCAGGCGGCCGGGGCCGTGTGGGCCGGGACGCTGCTGGTCTTCCTCTACACGATCAGCGACTTCGGGGCCGTCCAGCTGCTGCGCTACGAGACCCTGACCAGCTCCATCTACACCTCACGGGTGTTCGACCGGACCGGGGCGCTCGCCCAGAGCCTGCTGCTGGGGGTGCTGGCGGTGGCGGTGGTGGCGGCCGAGCGGTCGGCCACCCGGGGCGCCCGCCCGGGCCGGCTGGCCGCCGGGGCCCGCTCGCTGCGGGTCCCGCTCGGCCGCTGGCGGGGACCGGCCGTGGCCCTGGTCGCCGGGGTCGTCGGCCTGGCCCTGGTGGCGCCGGTGGGGGTGCTGGCCTTCTGGGCCGGCCGGGGGCTGGTGGCCGGCTCGACCCGGGCCGGGGCGCTGGTCAGCGACGCCGGCGGGCTGGCCCTGCCGGCGGTCCACACCGCCACCATGGCCGTGCTGGCGGCGCTGGTCGCGGTGGCCGCCGTGCTCCCGGTGGCCTACCTGACCGTGCGCCACGCCAGCCGCCTGGCCGGCGCGGCCAACGCCGTGATCGTCGGCGGGTTCGCCCTCCCCGGCCTGGTCGTCGCCCTGGCCCTCGCCTTCTGGACCCTCCAGGCGCCCTGGCCGCTGGCCGCCCTCTACCAGACCCAGGCCCTGCTGGTGTTCGCCTACGTCGTCCACTTCGGCTCCCAGGCCCTGCGGGCCGCCCAGGTCGCCGTGGCCGCCGTCCCCTCCCGCCTCGACGACGCCGCCCGTACCCTGGGCGCCGGCCGCCTCCGGCGCCTGCGCACCGTCGAGCTCCCCCTGGCCACCCCGGGCCTGCTCGCCGGGGCCGGCCTGGTCCTGCTCTCCACCATGAAGGAGCTGCCCGCGACCCTCCTCCTGGCCCCACCCGGGTTCGAGACCCTGGCCACCCGGATCTGGAACGCCACCGAGGACGCCTTCCTGGCCGACGCCAGCCTGGCCGCCCTGTCCCTGCTCGCCCTCTCCGGGATCCTCACCTGGTTCCTGGTCGTCCGCCACGGCAATGCCCCGACCTGATCCCCCGGGCCACCGGGCTGTGGACGACGCCGCGCGCCCCACGTCCGGGGGTGCTGAGGACGTCCGGGTCGGGTGGGCGATGCTGGTGGTCGGGGTGCTGGCCTTTCTGGCCGCGGCGGCGGGGATCGCCGTGCCGGCGACCCATGGGACCCGGACGACCGCGGACGAGCCGCAATATCTCCTCACCGCGATCAGCCTGGCCGAGGACGGCGACCTGGACATCGCCGACGAGCTGGCCGAGCGGCGCTGGCGGCCGTTCCATGAGCTGCCGCTGCCGGAGCAGACCGAGGCGCTGGCCGACGGGCGGCGGCTCAGCCCCCACGACCCGCTGCTGCCGCTGCTGCTGGCCGGGCCGGTGGCGGTCGGCGGCTGGGTCGGGGGCAAGCTGGCCATGGCGGCCATGGCCGGCCTGCTGGCCGCCCTGCTGGTGTGGACGGCCGTGCGCCGGCTGGGCGTGCCCCTGGGCACCGCCGCCCTGGCCGTGGCGGTGCTCGCCTGCTCCCCGCCCCTGGCCGTCTACGGCAGCCAGGTCTACCCCGAGCTCCCGGCGGCCCTGGCCGTGCTGGCCGCCGCGGCCGCCCTGACCACGGCGGCGGCCCCTGGCGTCCGGGCGACCCTGGTGGTGGGCGTGGCCGTGGTCGGCCTGCCCTGGCTGGGGGTGAAGTACGCCCCGGTGGCGGCGGCCATCGCCCTGGTCGCCTGCTGGCGGCTGGCCCGGGAAGGGCGGGCCCGGCGGGCCCTGGCCCTGGCCGGGTCGCTGGCCCTGGCCGGGGTGGTGTTCCTGGTCCTGCACCGGTGGTGGTACGGGGGCTGGACGCCGTACGCCGCCGGCGACCACTTCGTCGCCGGGGAGCTGTCGGTGGTCGGCACCGAGCCGGACTACCTGGGCCGCGGCCGGCGCCTGCTCGGCCTGCTGGTCGACCGGGGCTTCGGGCTGGCCGCCTGGCAGCCGGCCTGGCTGCTGGCCGTCCCGGCGGTGGCCGCCCTGGCCAGGCGCCGCCCGGCCGGCTGGGCCGCCCTGGCCCTGCCGCTGGCCGCCGGCTGGCTGGTCGCCACCTTCGTCGCCCTGACCATGCACGGCTGGTGGTTCGCGGGCCGTCAGGTGGTGGTGGTCCTGCCCCTGGCCGCCCTGGCCGTCGCCTGGTGGACGGGCCCGGACCGGCGCCGGCGCCTGCTGCTGGCCGTGGCCGCGCTGAGCGGGGTGCTGGCCTTCGGGTGGCTGGTCGCCGAGGGCGCCGCCGGGCGGGTCACCTGGGCGGTCGACTTCGCCGCCACCACCAACCCGCTGTACCGGGCCTGGCGGCTGGCCCTGCCCGACTACCTGGCCATGAGCTGGCGGACCTGGGCGCTGCACGCGGCCTGGCTGGTCGCCCTCCTGGCCTGGGCGGCTAGGGCGTGGGCGACCGCGCCGCGGCCCCCTGGGGAAGGTCGGGGCGGGCCCGCCGCCCCAGGGTGGCCAGGGCGACCAGCCCGGCCAGCAGGTACAGCAGCGCCTGGCCGTTGAGCACGGCCACCACCCCCACGGCGTCGCCGAGCAGCCCCGCGGCCAGCATGCCCAGGGCCATCAGGCCGTTGAAGCTGCCGAAGAAGGTGGCGAACACCCGGCCCAGGTAGGCCTCGCCGGTCCGCTCCTGGACCAGCGCGGTCAGCCCGGTCAGGATCCCGACCCCCGGGATCCCGGCGGCCACGAACAGCCCCAGGTACAGCCAGGTGGCCGTGGTCACCAGCGGGCCGTTCCAGATGGCCAGGTCGACCAGGGCGAACACCAGCAGGCAGGTCCCCAGCAGCCGCCCCGGCTCCAGCCGCCTGGCCAGCCCCACCACCAGCACCCCGCCGAGCAGCCCGCCGATCGCCTGCACCCCCCGGAGCAGCCCCACCTCGGCCCCGTCCCCGCCCAGCTCCTCGGCCACGAACAGCACGAACAGCACGGTGAAGATCCCCTGGGCGACCGCGGCCATCCCGTTCACCACCAGCCCCCAGCGCAGCCCATGGTCACGGGCGATCACCCGCAGCCCATCCACCCACTCCCCCACCATCCCGCCGGAGGCCGCGGCGGGGGCGAGCCCGGAGGCCGGGGCGCCCGGGCGGACCAGGGCGAGCAGGGTGGCGCCGAGCAGGAACGAGACGGCGTCGCCGATGACCAGACCGGGGAGGCCGGCCACCTCGACCAGGACGCCGCCGAGGGGGCTGCCGACCAGGCGGGCCAGGTTGCCGTTGAGGCCGATCAGGGCGTTGGCCCCGACCAGGTCGTCGCGCGGGACCAGGGAGGGGACCAGGGCGTTGCGGGCCGGGTCGTTGAGCTGGGCGAGGACGGCCTCGACGGCCATGACCAGGTAGACGACCCACAGCCGGTCGCGGCCGTCGACGGCCAGCAGCGGGAGCAGGAAGGCGGCCTGGGCCAGGCTGACCGCGACCAGGGTCCGGCGGCGGTCCCAGCGGTCGACCAGGACCCCGGCCAGCGGCCCCACGACCAGGCTGGGCAGCAGCCCGACCAGGAACACGGTCGCGGTGACCAGGCTGGACCCGGTCAGCTGGAAGACCCAGACGGGCAGCCCGACGAGCAGGAACCAGTCACCGGTCTCGGAGATGAGCCCGCCCGTCCACAGCAGCCCGAAGTCGCGCCGTCGCAGCAGCGCCCAGCCGGCCCTCACGCCAGCGCCTCCGGGCGCAGGAACGCCTTGAAGTCCAGGTGGACCGGCTGGGCGTCCTCGGGCGGGTCGGCCCGGGTCAGGCCGATGTAGGGCCGGATGGCCGCGTCCAGGGCCTGGACGAGCTCCTCCAGCTCGCCGGCGGTGAGGCGCAGCGAGTAGCTGTTGACCCCGGCGACGTCGCGCCAGGCCTTGGCCGCCCTCGGCTCCAGGCGCAGGTACTGGCGGGCCAGGCGGGCGTGCTCCTCGATCTCGATGTTGGCCACCGAGGCCCGGGTCGCCCTGGCCGCGGTCACCACCTCGGGGTCGGCGTCGTCGACGGGCGGGCGCAGGCTGAGCCCGGTGTAGACCGACCGCCAGGGCCGCTCGCGCCCGTTGCCGGCCTCGTCCCTGGCCACCAGCCCCGCCTTGGCCAGCTGCCGCAGGTGGTAGCTGCAGTTGGCCGGCGTCTCCCCCAGCGCCTGGGCGCACTGGCTGGCCGTCCGCGACCCGAGCGCGTTGAGCTGGTACAGCAGGGCCACCCGGAGCGGGTGGGCCAGGGCGGCCAGCACCGCCCCGTCGGTGACCTCCATCCGCCGCTCGGCCCTGGCCATCGGTCGCCTCCCAACCTGAAAGAGTTGTTGCAGGTTCCAGGGAACCACACCTCCGGCAAACCTGCAACGTTTCTTTCAGGTCTGGTCGCCCAGCCGTCCGGGCGAAGCCGGGCATGGTTCACCTTCCGGACGCCTCACGGTCCGACCGCCCCCGTACCCTTCCCGCCGGTCCCAGCGGAGGAGGATGCGGTGCTGCGAGCGCACGAGGGAACGGCGCCGGCCGAGGTCGGCCGGCGCGTCTTCATCAAGGGCCTGGCGGCCACCGGTGCCCTGGTCGGCGGCCTGGCCGTGGGCGGCCCGGCGTCGGCCCAGGAGGCCGGCGGCGTCCCGGCCAGGGGCCGGGGCGGCCGGCCGTCGCCGTTCGCCTCGGGCTGGACCAGCCAGCCCGGGAAGTTCTTCGACGACGTCTCCCTGCCCGACGGCTTCACCTACGACGTGGTCGCCTCCTACCGCGACCCCATCGGCGGCGGCGAGACCTTCGGCTACAACAACGACTTCATCGCCTACTTCCCCCTGGTCGAGGAGCGCGGCCACCAGGAGGGGCTGCTCTGGGTCAACCACGAGTACCCCGACCCGTTCTTCATCCACGGCAACCCCAACCCCGAGACCAAGACGGCCAGGCAGATCGAGCTGGAGCAGCACGCGGTCGGCG
>CALGFH010000224.1 GCA_937881255.1 uncultured Actinomycetes bacterium | reverse complement strand
CGTACCAGGTGGCGAGCGGCGACAACCTCTGGGCGATCGCCCGGGCCCACCTGGCCAAGGCCCGCAGCGGCGGGTCGGGCGAGCCGACCAACCGCGAGGTGGCCGACTACTGGATGCGGGTCGTCGAGGCCAACCGGGACGGGCTCCAGTCGGGCGACCCCGACCTGATCTACCCGGGCGAGGAGATCACCCTCCCACCGGTCGACTGAGCCTCAGGTCCCGGCCGTCTCCCGCACCGTCCAGAGCCGCCAGCGGCCGTCCGAGGCCTCGTCGAGCTGGAGCCAGACGTCCCAGTTGAAGCTCTGGGGCTCCTCGCCGGGCCGGGTCATCTGCACCTGCCCGCGCAGCACCCGCTGGTCGGCCCGGTTCGAGGGGGCGATCACCTTCACCCCGGACATGGTCATCTTGTAGGGCGGCGGGCCGATCGGGTCGCCCTTGCGCTCCTTGGCCTCCTTGGCCAGCTGCTTGTACTGCGGCCCGTTGGCCCAGAACGACTCCTTGACGTCGCTCAGGTTGTTGCTGACCGCGAACTCGCCCCAGTCGGCCAGGGCCTGCTCGCCGTCGGCGATGATCCGCTGCTCGGGGGTGGTGGTGGCCGGGGCGTCGTCGCCGCCAGGGAGCCCGTCGACGGTCAGCCAGGCGAGCACGATGGCCGCCACCACCAGCACCCCGATGAGCAGCCAGGACTTGCGGGCGGCGCTGCGCCGCGAGGCGCGCAGCCACTCGCGTTCGCTGTCGTCCAGATGGCCGTGGTCTAACCGGTCGGACACCTTGCGGCACCTCCGCCTGAGGCTTCAGTCTGACGTCCATGTCGTCTGCTTGACAACCCTGGCCCCACGGAGGCAGCCATGGCCGGCGAGATCGTGCTCAGTCCCCATCCCGACGTTACGGTCCCGGACGTGCCTTTGCACGAGTACGTGCTCGCCGACGCCATGGGCCGGGCCGACCAGGCGGCGCTGATCGACGGGCCGAGCGGCCGGACCCTGACCTACGGCCAGCTGGCCGGGGGCATCCGGCGGGTGGCGGCCGGCCTGGCCGCCCGCGGCTTCGCCAAGGGCGACGTGTTCGCCATCTACTCCCCCAACGTGCCCGAGTACGCCCTGGCCTTCTACGGCGTCTCGGCCGCTGGCGGCGTCAACACCACCATCAGCCCCCTCTACACCGTCGAGGAGCTGGTCCGCCAGCTCACCGACGCCCGGGCCCGCTTCCTGCTCACCGTGCCCCCGTTCCTCCCCAAGGCGCTGGAGGCGGCCGGCCGCAGCGGCGTCGAGGAGGTGTTCGTGCTCGGCGAGGGCGAGGGCGCGACCCCGTTCGCCGACCTGCTCACCGCCGGCGACACCCCGCCCGCCGTCGAGATCGACCCGGGCAGCGACCTGGTCGTCCTGCCCTACTCGAGCGGCACCACCGGGGTGAACAAGGGGGTCATGCTCACCCACCGCAACCTGGTCGCCAACCTCTGCCAGGGGGCGCCGACGCTGCTCGCCGGCGAGGGCGAGCGCCTGATCGCCGTGCTGCCCTTCTTCCACATCTACGGGCTGGTCGTGCTCATGGCCGCGGCCGTGTCGCGGGGCTCGACCCTGGTCACCATGCCCAGGTTCGACCTCGAGGAGTTCCTCCGCCTGCTCCAGGACCAGCGCATCACCCGGGCGTACGTGGCCCCGCCGATCGTGCTCGCCCTGGCCAAGCACCCGATGGTCGACAAGTACGACCTGTCGGCGCTCAAGTCGGTCTTCTCCGGCGCCGCCCCGCTCGACGCCAGCCTCGAGCGGGCCTGCACCGGGCGGCTGGGCTGCGAGGTCATCCAGGGCTGGGGCCTGACCGAGACCAGCCCGGTGGTCACCACCAACTACAACACGCCCCAGGGGCCGCGGCCCGGGTCGGTCGGGGTGCCGCTGCCCAACACCGAGCTGCGGGTGGTCGACCCGGCCACCGGGGCCGACGTCTCCCGGGGCGAGACCGGCGAGCTGCTGGTCCGCGGCCCCCAGGTGATGAAGGGCTACCTGAACGCGCCCGAGGCGACCGCGGCCATGCTCGACCCGGACGGCTGGCTGCACACCGGCGACCTGGGCACGGTCGACGAGCACGGCTACGTGTTCATCGTCGACCGGGTCAAGGAGCTGATCAAGTACAAGGGGCTCCAGGTGGCCCCGGCCGAGCTGGAGGCGGTGCTCATCTCCCACCCGGAGGTGGCCGACGCGGCCGTCGTCCGCTACCCCGACGAGCAGGCCGGTGAGGTCCCCAAGGCGTTCGTGGTCGCCCGCAACCCGGTCGACCCCGAGGAGCTGATGGCCTTCGTGGCCGAGCGGGTGGCCCCGCACAAGAAGGTCCGCCAGGTCGAGTTCGTCGACGAGATCCCCAAGGCGGCCTCGGGCAAGATCCTGCGGCGGCTGCTGATGGACCGGGACCGCGAGGGGGCCGCCGGGTAGCCCGAACGGGCTACAGCGCCTGGCACAGGCGCGCTCCGTAGCAGTACCTAGGTTGCGCCGTGTCCGGTTGCTGTACGTTTTCGAGTCATGGTGGCAGCAATGTGGCCGGCCTCGGACCGCCCTTCCCCCCCACCTCCGGCCGGCCGCGCCGTGCCGTCGCTGGGGCCGTTCGCCGAGCTTCTGGGCCAGCCCTACCAGCGGCTCAAGGTGGCCGTCCTCCGCCAGCTGGCCGGGCTGCCCGAGCCGAGCTGGTCGCTGGCCGAGGCCGGGCAGGCCCTGACCTGGCTGGAGCCGGCGACCGCCAACCGGCTGCTGTCGGAGCTGCGCGGCGACGGGCTGGTGGTCGAGGTCGACCGCTACGGGCAGCCGGACCGGGCCCCGGCCTGGCGCCTGTCCGACGAGGGCCACCTGGTGGCCACCGTCTGCGCGGTGCTGGCCGCCCCGGCGATCGCCCCCGAGCGGGCGGTCAAGGTGCTGGCCGCGGCGATGGCCCTGGCCCGGGCGGCCGGGGTCGGCGAGCCGGCCACCTTCGCCCCCTTCGTGGCCGCCACCGCCGTGCTCGAGCGCGACCTGGCGGCGCTCCACCGGCTGATCGACCAGGGGGACGACGCCGCCCTGGCCGCCGCCGCCGAGGTCGCCGACGTCCACCTGGCCGACCTGGCCGAGATGGCCAGGCAGGTGGCCCGACCCGGCGGCCACGAGACCGAGCGGGAGCTGGCCGCGGCCGTGGCCGGCCGCCTGCGCACCCTGATCGACGAGATCCTCGGCGGCGAGGCCCGGCCAGCCCCGGCCACCGAGCTCCGGGAGCTGGTCGCCGCCACCGACCCGGCGGCCCTGGCCGGCCTGGTCGCCAGCCGCCTCCAGCTGCCGCCGGCGGTCGCCCCGGTGCGGGCCACGGCCGCCCTGGCCGCCCTGGACGCGCACCTGGGTCTGCCCGAGCCGGTGGTGGTGCCGCTGCCCGAGCCGGCCCTGCTGCCGATCGAGTCGCCCGAGGTCGTGCCCGACTTCGTGCTGCTGGCCGGGGACGTGATCACCTGGCTGGCCGGGCTGGGCGAGACCGACCTGGCCCGGTGGGTGGTCGGCGGGACCTGGGCCGAGGCCACGGCCCGCATGGCCGCGGTGGTCGAGGCCTGGTCGCGCTGGGGCCCGGCCGGCGACGCCAGCCTGGCCGCCGAGCTCGACCCGCGCCCGCGCCTGGAGGTGGTCGGCCGCGACGAGGTCGGGGTCATCTCCTGGACCGGCGTGCGCGCTCCCCAGGTCGAGCTGGCCGCCCAGCGCCCGGTGGTCATCGACCTCACCGAGGAGCGGCAGGAGGTGGCCACCTGAACGCGACCGAGCTCTGCCGGGTGCTGCTGGTGGGATCGGTGGCCGCCGCCGACGTGCCCGAGCTGGGCGAGCCCGAGACCCGGGACGAGGTCAGGCGGCGGCTGGGCGAGGCCGGCTGCGAGCTGGTCTACTCGCCCGCCTCCGAGCGCTGGCTGGCCCGCCTCGACGGCCCGGTGCCGGAGCTGGAGGGCCACGACCCCGTGCTCGCCCTGGGCACGGCCGAGCTGGCCGTGCTGGCCACCTGCTGGCTCCACCTGCGCTTCCTGCCCGGCGAGGGGGCCGTCCAGCCCCCATCCTCCGGGGAAGCCTGGGTCGACCCGGACGACCTGGCCGAGCTGCTGGGGGCCAGGCTCAACGGCACCGGCCTGCCCAGCGTGCTCGAGCGCCTGGCCCGGGCCGGCTACCTGACCCTGCGCGAGGGCCGGGTCGAGGCCGGGCCGCTGCTGGACACGCTGGACGAGCCGGGCGCCGCCGACCAGGCCCGCGGCCTGGTCGCCCGCCACCAGCGCCTGGCCCACCTGCGGCGCCGGGCCGCCGAGCTGGACGGGGGGGAGCAGGACGTTGCCCAGGATTGAGGAAGTGCAGCTGGTCCACTGGGGGTCGCTGCGACCCGACCCGATCCCGCTGCTGATCGACGGCATCAACGTGGCCACCGGGCCCAACGGCTCGGGCAAGACCTGCTTCCTGGACGGCATCAAGCTGCTGCTCGGGGTGACCAGCTTCGCCCCCGGGCGCAGCTCCCACCGCTACATCTTCGACGGCGGCCCCGGCGGCACGGCCGCCGAGCGGGCGTTCCTGCGGGCCACCTTCAGCAACCCGGTCCTGCCCGGCCGCGGCGAGCGGCTGTTCGCGGCCGCCGACGAGCGCGTGGCCGACGCCGACCGGGTGTCGGTGATCTGCCTGGTGACCGCCGACAGCCGCCGCTACCTGGTCCTGCCCGGCCTGCACCGCTGGGGCTTCGAGCAGCCGCTGGCCGAGGACCTGGAGGCCTTCCTGGCCGCCCACCCGGAGCCGGAGTGGCTGGGCCCGCGGCGCTACGACGAGCTGCTGGACCGGACCGGCATCACCAGGGCCCTGCGCGAGGTGCTGGCCCTGCCCCAGGGAGCGATCGACCGGACCATGGACGAGCGGCCGGCCGGCCTGCTGGCCAAGCTGCTCGAGCTGACCGGCGAGCGGGCCCTGCTGGACGAGGTCGAGGCCCAGCGGGAGCGGGCCGGCGAGGCCCGCGGCGCCTACCTGGAGGCGGTCGAGGCGGCCAGGGCCGAGCAGGACCGCCTCGGCGCCCTCGGCGGCCAGGCGGCCCGCCACCTGGAGTGGGCCGGGCTGCGGGAGCGGCTCGACCTCCTGCGCGACCTGGCCCGGCCGGCGGCCGAGCACCGCGACGTCGCCGTCCGGGTCGAGGCGGCCCGGGCCGATCGGGACGCGGTGGCCGAGCGGATCGCCGCCGACCGCCGCGACCTGGACGAGCTGGCCGGGCAGCTCCCGGCCCTTGAGGCCCGCACCACCGCCCTGGCCGACCAGGCCAGGGAGCTGGCCGAGGGCCTGGCCGGGACCCGCGACGCCAGGGCCGCCCTCGAGGTCCGCCTGGCCGCCACCGAGGCCAGGGCCGAGGAGGCCCAGCGGACCGCCGTCCGCCTGGCCGGCCTGGCCGGCGAGCGGACGACCGAGCAGGCGGCCAGCGAGGTCCAGGCGGCCGAGTCCAGCCTGGCCGCGGTGCTGGCCAGGCGCGAGGAGCTGCGCGCCACCCTGGCCGGGGTCCAGGCCCGCATGGCCGTGCTGGCCCAGGGCGGCGTGCCCGTGCCGGCCGAGGTGGAGGCCTTCCGGGAGCGGCTGGCCGAGGCCGGGATCCAGGCCTCGGTGGTGGCCGAGGTCCTGGAGCTGGCCGACGAGGCCGCCGGCGACGCGGCCAGGGTCCGGGCCGAGGCCGCCCTCGGCGACGCCCTGTGGGCGCTGCTGGTCCCCTCCCACGCCTACCGGCAGGCCACCGCCCTGGCCGTCGAGGCCGGCTACCGCTGGGGGATCGCCAGGGGCGGGGCCGGCGACCCCCGGGCCGCCCTGACCGCCGTGCTCGGCCCGGTCGAGGCCGGGCTGCTGCTGGAACGGGCCGACGCCCAGGCCGCCCACGACGCCGCCCAGGCCCACGGCCTGGCCGGCCGGGGCCTGGCCGCGGTCGCCCCGGACGGGATGCGCTACGGCGACGCCCTGGCCCGGCTGGAGGCCCCGGCCCAGCCGGTGCTCGGCCGCCGGGCCAGGGAGCTGCACCACTTCGGCCTCAAGACCGAGGCCGCCCGCCTGGGCGAGGAGCTGACCGCCCTCGACGCGGCCATCGCCGAGCTGCGCGGGGCCTGGCAGCGGGCCATGCACGTGCTCGACGCCGTCCACCGCCTGGGCGACCTCCAGGGCCAGGTCGAGGAGGCCGAGCGGCGGCGGGAGCGGGCCGGGGTCGACCGGCCGGAGCTGGTCGAGCGGGAACGGACCGCGGCCGGGAAGCTGCGCGAGCTGGACGGCGCCCTCGGCGCGGCCAACGCCGAGCTGGCCCTGGCCAGGCAGCGCCAGAACGAGATCGAGATCCGGCTGGCCGCCCGGCTGCCCGAGCTGGCCGAGCGGGACGGGCAGCTGGCCGGGCTGGAGACCGAGCTGGCCGGGCGCCCCCTGGCCGCCGAGCAGCGGGCCCTGCTGGACGCCGGCGACCTGCCCGGCACCGAGTCGGTGCTGCGCGACATCGAGTGGCTGGGCGGCCAGGTCGAGGACGAGGAGCGCTTCCCGGCCGAGGTCCGCGACCCCCAGCTGGTCACCGGCCGCGAGCGCCAGGCCGAGGCCATGGAGGAGGCCAACCAGCTCGCCGAGCGGCGCAAGCACGAGCTGGACGAGCAGCTGGAGCGGGTCGAGGCGGCCCGGCGCCGGTTCGAGGAGGGGGTCAGGGAGGTCGTCCAGCGCCTCAGCGGCGAGTTCGCCCAGGTCTGCCAGACGGCCGGCGCCGAGGGCGAGCTGCGGCTGCTGGCCGGCGACCGGCCCGAGGAGTACGGGGTCGACGTGCTGGTCGCCCACCGGGCCACCGAGCGCCGCCGCTCCTACCGGGACGCGGCCCACTCCGGCGGGCAGCGGGCCACCATCGCCATCCTCCTGCTGCTGGCCACCATGGGCACGGCCGAGGCCGCCGACCTGCTCATCATGGACGAGCACATCGCCCACCTGGACTCGACCAACATCGACCACGTGGCCGCCCTGATGCACGCCCTGGCCGACCGGGTCCAGTTCGTGCTGGCAACCCCAACCAACGCCGAGTCGCTCCGGCTCTCCTGGTGCGACCTCCAGCTGGCCTTTCTGCCGCGGGACCCGGGCCGGGCCTACAGCCCGCCCATCCGCCTGCTCAGCCGCCTCGGGGTCGGCGACCTCGAGGAGCGGGCGCCCGAGCGCGAGCTGTCGCCCAGCGGGTAGGCAGGCCAGGGCACGGGCTCAGGTGCCGGAGCGGCGGACCGGGCGGGTCAGCAGGTAGCCGTGGGGGATCTCGACCAGGTCCCCCTGGCTGTCGCTGATGGTCACGCTGGCCAGGCCGACCTCGACGATGGTGCCCTTCCAGTCGTCGACCTCGATCTGCTCGCCGACGGTGAAGCGGTCGTCCACGTAGCGCCCGGCGATCACGTTGCCGGCCAGGGCCCGCCCGCCGAGGCCGACGGCGATGGCCACGGCCACCCCGGCGATCAGCAGCAGGATGAACAGGGCCGTCTGGAGGACGCCGGTCTCGACCCCGAGCTGGTCGGCGGCCATGAGGATGGCCAGGCCGAGGATCACCCAGTAGGCGATCCGGCCGATGACCGAGGCCTGGGCGACCTGGATGCTGGTCAGGCTGGCCTCGACCACCTGGCGCACCAGGTTGGCCACGACCGCGCCCACCCAGAGGATGACCAGGGCCACGGCCAGGCGGGGCAGGAACCGCAGCACCTGGGCGGGGATGTCGGACAGCAGGTGGGGGGCGAGCAGGCTGGTGGCGACGATCACGGCGGCCACGATCAGGAACCACATGACCCCGCGGGCCGCCCCCTTGACCTGGCGCTGGGCGCGAGCTCCGTCGCCGGGCAGCACCCGGGTCAGCAGGCGGGCGACGACCGCCCTGGCCACCAGGGCCAGGGCGACGCCGACGGCCAGCACGGCGGCCGCCGGCACCACCCGTTCGGTCAGGAACCTCACCGTGGAACTCCTCTCTCGACCAGCCCGCCGTAGGTGAGCAAAGCCCAGCCGAGGCGGGGAAGCAAACCACCGAACAGCTCGATCACCTTGCCGGCGAGGATCGCCCGCTGGATCCGCCCCATCACGACCGCGTCGATCCGGTCCGGCGCCTCGACCCGTTCGCGGGCGAGCTGGCCGGCCAGCGACCACAGCTCCTCGATCTGGGCCAGGGCGGCCTGGCAGTGGGGGCAGCCGGCCTGGTGGGCCAGGTCACCGGGCACCCCGTCGGCGACCTGGGCGACCAGGGCGTCCAGGTCGGCCCCGCAGGGCAGCGGGGGAAGAGGGGGTCGGCGGCTCATTGCCACGACCCCATCGCCGACAGGAGCTCGAGGCGGGCCCGGGGCAGCCGGCTCTTCACCGCCGAGATGGAGAGGTCCAGGGACTGGGCGATCTCCTCGTAGCTGCAGCCCTGGAGCTCACGCAGGACCAGCGGGGCCCGCTGCTCGGGGGTGAGCCGCAGAATGGCCAGCTTCAGGTCCTCGACCTGCCACCTGGCCTCGGCGATCCGGTCGGGCCGGCTGGCCGGGGCCTCCCGGTCGTCGGGCAGCGGCTCGGTGCGCCGCCGGGCCCGCAGCATGTTGAGGCACCGGTTGGTCACGATCCGGTACATCCAGGTGGAGAAGGCGGCGTCGGCCCGGAACCCGCCGAGGTTCCGCCACGCCTGGACGAACGCGTCCTGGGTGGCGTCCTCGGCGTCGCTTTCGTCCCCGAGCATGCGGAGGGCGACCCGGTAGGTGGCCAGCCGGTGACGACGGACGAGCTCCTCGAACGCGTCGAGCTGTCCGGACTGGGCTCTCGAGACGAGATCTCCATCGGTGAGCGCGACCATACGTGGCAGGTGTTGGTCGCCTTGCCGGCTTGGAAACCTCGAAGCCCAGAAGGTTGCTCAGGTGTTCATGGAACTGGTCCGGCGGCGGTGTGGAGGCACGCCGCCGGACCAGATCGTCGGGCCAGCCGGGGAGCTGGCCGGTGGTCAGAGGGCCCTGCGCCGACCCCGCCCGGCCACCATGCGGTACACCACCAGCAGCAGGATGGCCCCGATGATCGCGGTCAGCCAGGTGCTGATGTCGAAGAACTCATCCACGGTGTCGCGGCCGAACAGCACCTGGGCCAGGAACCCGCCGAGGATGGCGCCGACGATCCCGATGATGATCGTCACGATGATGCCGCCCGGGTCGTCCCCGGGCAGGATCGCCTTGGCGATGGCCCCCGCGATCAGGCCGAGAACGATCCAACCGATGATGCCCATGCCGTGGTTCCTCCCGCGTGGGTGGACGATGACGCAGATCTAGACCCCACGGGTGCCCGCTTGGTTTCAGGGGGGCGGGGTAGTTGGATGTGACCATGCCCACCGCAATCGACACCGCAGCCCTGCAGGAGGCCCTTTCCGGGCTGGCCGGGCAGGTCGCGAACGCCCGCCCGAGCGCGCCCGGGCCGGGCGACCTGGGCCCGGCCCGGCGCCGGCGGCTGGCCTGGCACCTGGACGACTACCTGCTGCCGCGGGTCCGCGACCTGGAGGCGCCGCTGGTCTGCGTGCTCCTCGGGTCGACCGGGGCCGGGAAGTCGTCGCTGCTCAACGGGCTGGCCGGGGCGGCCGTGAGCCCCAGCGGGGTGGTCCGGCCGACCACCATGCGGCCGGTGGTGCTGCTCGCCCCCGGGCAGGTCGACGCCTTCATGGCCGGCAAGGTGCTGGCCGCCCTGGCCGACGCCGACCGGCTCCAGCTGGTCGTCCACGACCAGGCCTTCCCCGAGATCGCCCTGGTCGACGCGCCCGACGTCGACTCGGTCGAGGCCGAGAACCGCCGCACCGCCGAGGAGCTGCTCCAGGCGGCCGACCTGTGCCTGTTCGTCACCACCGCCCAGCGCTACGCCGACTACGTGCCCTGGGAGTTCCTGCGCCAGGCCAAGGCCAGGGGGGTGCCGCTGCTGGTGGTGGTCAACCGGCTCCCCCGCCGGGAGGACGACCGGCGGGCGGTGCTGGACGACGCCCGGCGCCGCTTCGAGGAGGCCGGACTGGGCACGGCCGGGCCGGGCGGCCGCGACCTGCCCATGCTCGGGGTGGTCGAGGGCGCCCGCGACCCGGGGACCGACGGCCTGGAGGCGTCCGCCATCGAGCCGGTGCGCCGGGCCCTGGCCGAGCTGTCGGCCGACACCGCCGCCCTGACCGCGGTCAAGGCCCAGGCGCTGCGGGGCGCCCTGGCCGGCCTGCCCGCGGCCGTGGCCGAGGTGGCCGGCGACCTGGAGGCCGACCGGAACCGGGCCGACGCCCTGCGGGCCCCGGTGGAGCGGGCCTACGCGGCCGAGCAGGAGCGGCTCCAGGACCGGCTGGCCGGGGGCGACTTCCTGCGCGGCGAGGTGATGCGCTCCTGGCAGGAGTTCGTCGGGGTCGGCGACGTCGGCCGCTGGCTGTCGTCGGGCATCGGGCGGGTCCGCTCCTGGCTGGCCCGGCAGTTCCAGCCGGCCAAGGGCGCCCCCGAGCTGCAGCGGACCAAGGAGCAGGCGTTCGAGGAGCTGGTCGGGGCCCTGGTCCGCCACGCCGACGTGGCCGCCGGCCGCGCCGCCACCGAGTGGTCGGCCGACCCGGCGGGGGCGCTGCTGCTGGAGGCCAACCCCGGCCTGTGGGGGCACGGACCGGAGCTGGAGGCCGAGGCCAGGGCGCAGCTCACCCAATGGCTGGCCCGGCTGACCAAGAACGTCGAGGAGCGGGGCCAGAGCCGGCGGGCGTTCGCGTTCGCGGCCTCGCTCGGGGTCAACGCCATCGGGGTGGTGGCCATGCTGGCCGTGTTCGCCCACTCGGCCGGCCTGACCGGCGGCGAGGTGGCGATCGCCGGCGGGACCGCGGTCCTCAACCAGAAGCTGCTCGAGGCCCTGATCGGCGAGGCCGCGGTGGCCGACATCATCCGGGCCGCCGAGCGCGACCTGCGCCGCACCCTGCGCTCGGCCCTGGAGTCCGACGCCCGCCGCTTCCTCGACCTGCTCGCCCCCGCCGGCGAGGGCCCGGACGCGCTGCGCGCGGCCGCCGACCGGGTCCTGGCCGAGGCCGAGCGCCTGATCGCCAGCCTCGGCGGGGACCGGGCCCGTGGCTAGTCCCCGCGACCTGGGGGGCTGCCTGGAGGCGCTGGAGCGGGTGGCCGGGGCGGCCGAGCGGCTCGGGCTCGACGCCACCGGGGCCCGGGGGACGCTGGCCGACGCCCGGACCCGGCTCGGGTTCCCGGGGACGGCGTTCGTGTGCGCCCTGGCCGGTGGCACCGGGGCCGGCAAGTCGAGCCTGCTCAACGCCCTGGCCGGCCGGGAGGTGAGCCGCCCCGGGGCGACCCGGCCGGTGACCGCCGAGCCGGTCGCCTGGGTGCCGGCCGACGCCGCCGCCGAGCTCGGCCCGCTGCTGCGCTGGGTCGGGGTCGACAAGGTGGTCAGCCACCACGACCCCCGCTTCTCCGACCTGTGCCTGCTCGACCTGCCCGACTACGACTCGGTGGAGGCCAGGCACCGGGCCACCGTCGACCAGGTCCTGCCCCGGGTCGACGCCGTCTGCTGGGTGCTCGACCCGGAGAAGTACAACGACCGGGTCCTGCACGAGGACTACCTGCGCCCCCTGGCCCACCACGCCGACCGGGCCGTGTTCGTGGTCAACCGCCGCGACGTCATCGGCGACGGCGGCCAGGTCGCCGCCCTCACCGCCGACCTGCGCCGGACCCTCGCCGCCGACGGCATCCAGGGCCGGCCGGTGTTCGTGGTCTCGGCCGACCCGCCCGACGGGGCCGACCGGGGCGAGCTGGAAGATCTCAGATCCTGGCTGTCGGAGCGCCTCCAGGCCAAGGCGGTGGTGGCCGAGCGGCTGGCCGCCGACTGCCGCCAGCGCGGGGCCGAGCTGGCCCTCCAGGCCGGCCTGGAGGGCGAGCAGGCGGGCCGGCCGCTGGTCGGCGACGACGCCCGCCGCCAGGCGCGGCAGCGGGCGGTGGCCGCGGCCAGCTCGGCGGTGGACGTCGAGGGGGTGCGCCGGGCCTGCCGGCGCCGCACCCTGGCCGAGGCCAGGGCGGCCGGGGCCGGCCCCCTGGGCCGGCTGCTGGCCGTGGTGGCCAGGGCCCGCGGCGGCGGCGACCAGGGGCCGGCCTCGGCCCGCTCGATCGACCCGGTCGCCTACGCCCGGGCCTGGCGCGGCCGCTCCACCCTCAGCCGGACCGTCAACCCGGTCCACGACCTGCTGCGCCGGGCGGCCACCGCCGCCCCGCCGGCCCTGCGGGCCGAGGTCATGGGCCTGGCCAGGCCCGACCGGCTGGAGGAGCGCCTCACCGAGGCGATCGACGGGGCGGTGGCCCAGGGCACCGCCGACCACGCAGTGGGTGGCCAACCCCGGTCGTTCCTGTGGCCGCTCATCGGCGTGCTCCAGACGCTGGTCACGGTGGCCTTCGTGGCCGGCCTGCTCTGGTACCTGACCCTGTACCTGGCCGGCCGGGCCCAGGCCGACCTCCCCGACCTGCCGACCGTGCGGGACGTCCCCGTCCCCCTCCTGCTGGTGATCGGCAGCCTCCTGGTCGGCTGGCTGCTGGCCCGCCTGCTGTCGGCCAGCGCCCGCCGGGCCGGCCGCCGCTGGGCCGACCGCCTCACCGGCGACCTCGCCACCACCGTCGCCGCCGAGGTCGACGCGGCCATCGCCGAGCCCCTGTCCGAGCTCGAGGCGGCCCGCTCCGAGCTGCTGGTGGCCCTGTCCGACCTGCGCTCGTCCTGCTAGGCGGCCTGCTCGGCGCTGCCGGCCTCGGCGGCCGGCGGCTCGGCCCGGCCCCGGCCGACCAGGGCGGCCACGGTGGCCGCGACCACGCAGGAGACGCCGGAGAGGACCAGGATCGAGCGGGGCCCGAACTGGCCGGCCATCCAGCCGCTGAGCAGGCCGCTGGGCGGGCCGGAGCCGAGCAGGACGAGGCCGAACAGGCTCATCACGCGGCCGCGCATCTCCGGGTCGGAGGCGAGCTGGACGGTCGAGTTGGCGGTGGCCACGAAGGCCAGGCTGGCCGCGCCGATGGGGAACAGGAAGGCCGCCTCGACCACGATGGTCGGAGCCAGGGCGGCCGCGAACGACAGCAGGCCGAAGGCGGCCACCGAGCCGACCAGCAGGGCCCGGGTCGGGCGGCCGCGGCGGGCCACGGCGAGGGCGCCGGCGACCGAGCCGGCGGCCATGATGGCGGCCAGAGCCCCGTAGGCGCCCGGGCCGCCGTCGAAGGCGAAGCGGGCCAGCAGGGGCAGGGCGACCCGGTAGTTGAGGCCGAGCATGCCGACCACGGCCACCAGCACGATGGTCGAGCGCAGGGCCGGGGTCGCCCAGACGTAGCGCACCCCGGCCCGGATCTGGCCCCGGCCCCGCTCGACCGCGGCCCGGCGGTACAGCCGGTCGGTGTCCATGGCCAGCAGGCCGCCGATCATGGCCAGGTAGGAGACGGCGTTGAGGAAGAAGGCGGGGGCGATCCCGACCACCGCGATCAGCAGGCCGGCCACGGCCGGGCCGATGACCCGGGCGCTGTTGAAGCTGGCGCTGTTGAGCCCGACGGCGTTGGCGACCCGGTCGGGCCCGACCATCTCGCTGACGAACGCCTGCCGGGCCGGCATGTCGAAGGCGGTGGCCACCCCGAGCAGCAGGGCGAGGGCGTAGACCATCCACAGCCGCACCGCCCCGGTCGCGGTCAGGGTCCCGAGGACCAGGGCGAGCACGGCCATGGCGGCCTGGGTGGCCAGCAGCAGCCGGCGCTTGTCGACCCGGTCGGCGATCAGCCCGGCCCAGGCTCCCAGGACGAGCATGGGCGAGAACTGGAGGGCCAGGGTGATGCCGAGCGGCAGGGGCGCGTCGGTGAGGCGCAGGACCAGCCAGTCCTGGCCGACCTGCTGCATCCAGGTGCCGGTGGAGGAGACGAGGTGACCGAACAGGAACAACCGGAAGTTGCGCACGCCAAGGGATCGGAAGGTGCGCAGCCGGGGTCGACCTCCAGGCCAGAACGGGGTTACGGGGCGGAGCCCATGGTAGCAGCGACCTCCCCGAGCACCGCGACCATCTCGGTGTCGCGGTGGTCCAGGTGCTGCAGCATGACCCGGCTGATCCCGGCCGCCTCCAGGGCCTGGAGCCGCTCGGCCAGCTGCTCGACGGTGCCGAGCAGCCAGTTGGGCCGGGCGTCGATCACCTCGGCCACGCTGTCGTCGCTGCCGGTGACGGTCAGCACCCGCCCGACCCGCTCGGTGACCTCGGCCCGGTCGCGGCCGGCCACACAGGTGGTCATCAGCGACAGCCGGGCCGTCTCCGGGTCCCGGCCGGCCTCGCGCCAGGCCTCCGACAACTTCCCATGCCGCTCCGGCAGCTCCTCCAGGGGGACGCCGACGGTGTTGTACTCGTCGGCCCAGCGGGCGGCCAGGGCCAGGCTCTTGGGCCCGGCCCCGCCACCGACCAGCAGGGTCGGGCGCGGGCGCTGCACCGGCTTGGGCAGGGCGCGCAGGTCCTGGACCTGGTAGTGGCGGCCCTCGAAGGAGAAGCTCTCCTCGGTCCAGGTGCGGGAGACGATCTCCAGCTGCTCGGCCAGCCGCTCCATGCGGACCGGCGTCTCCGGGAACTCGAAGCCGTGGGCGCGGTGCTCGCCCTCGTGCCAGCCGGCCCCGAGCCCCAGCTCGACCCGGCCGCCGGACACGTGGTCGGCGGTGACCACCATCTTGGCCAGCACCGACGGGTGCCGGAAGGTGGCCGGCGAGACCAGCGTGCCCAGCCGGATGCGGCTGGTCCGGGCGGCCAGCGCGGCCAGGGTGGCCCAGGCGTCCAGCGACCCGCGCTCGGGCATGCCCATCAGCGGCCCGTAGTGGTCGGAGCGGAACATGCCCTCCAGGCCGTGCTCCTCGCACGCCCCGGCCAGGGCGAGCCACTGCTCCCAGGTGACGTCCTCCTGGCCCTCGATCATCAGGCAGACCCGCATGCGCCCTCCTCCTCGGCTGTGGTCGCATCGGACAGTACGATGCCTGCCATGCCGAGGGCACACGGGAACGGGGTCGAGCTCGAGTACGAGACCGTCGGCGACCCGGCGGGAAGGCCGCTGCTGCTCGTCCAGGGGCTGGGGGCGCAGCTCACCTCGGTCGAGGACGGCCTCTGCCAGGAGCTGGCCGGGTGCGGGTTCCTGGTCATCCGCTACGACAACCGCGACGTGGGGCTGTCGACCTGGTTCGACCACGCCCGGCCGGTCAACCTGGCCGCGATCTGGG
>CALGFH010000223.1 GCA_937881255.1 uncultured Actinomycetes bacterium | reverse complement strand
AGCCTGACCTGGCCGTCAACGCGGCCGTGGCCCCGTTCCTGGCCGCCTGGCGCTCGGTCCCGCCGGTCCGGGGCGACGCCTGGGCGGCCTGGACCGAGGCGGCCCGGTCCAACTACCAGGCCTGGGTCCGTCCCTGGCCGGCCGACGCCCGGGCCCGCCCTGGCGCCGCCCCGGCCGGGCCGGGGCGGGTCGACCTCGGCCAGGCCCTGGCCGCGCTGCGCCAGCGCCTGCCCGACGACGCGGTGGTGGCCAGCGGGGCCGGCAACTACTCGGTCTGGGTGCACCGCTTCTTCCAGTTCCGCCGCCACGGCACCCAGCTGGCCCCCAAGAGCGGGGCCATGGGCTTCGGCCTCCCGGCCGCGCTGGCCGCCAAGGTCGTCCACCCCAAGCGCACGGTGGTGGCGGTGGCCGGCGACGGCGACTTCGTGATGTGTGGCCACGAGCTGGCCACGGCCGTCCAGCACGGCCTGGACGTGGTCGTGCTGGTGGTCGACAACGGCATGTACGGCACCATCCGCATGCACCAGGAGCGGGCCTACCCGGGCCGGGTGATCGCCACCGACCTCCAGAACCCGGACTTCGCCGCCCTGGCCGAGGCCTACGGCGCCGCCGGCGAGACGGTCGCCGACACCGGCGACTTCCCGGCCGCCCTGGACCGGGCCCTTGCGGCCGGGCGCCCGGCGGTGCTCGCCCTCAAGGTCGATCCGGAGTCGATCGCCCCCGGCCTGACCCTTGGGGCCCTGCGCCGCCGATGAGCTTGTCCTCTTGCCGGGTACGGGGGGCTCCTGCCAGGATCGGCGCATGGGACGCCTGGACGAGCTCGACCTGACCCTCAAGTTCAGCCGCGAGGAGGAGGCGGCGCGCCTCGAGGCGGCCTCCAACCGCCTGCTGGAGCTGCGGCTCACCCTGGGCGGGCTGCTCGGCGACGGGCGGCTGGGGCCGCCGGTGTGCGTGGTGTTCGAGGGCTGGGACGCCTCCGGCAAGGGCGGGGCCATCCGCCGGCTGGTCACGCCCATGGACCCACGGCACGTCCGGGTGGCCACCTTCGCCGCCCCGACCTACGACGAGAAGCGCCACCACTTCCTGTGGCGGTTCTGGTCGAGCCTGCCCGGCTGGGGCGGCATGGCCGTGCTCGACCGGTCCTGGTACGGCCGGGTCCTGGTCGAGCGGGTCGAAGGGTTCGCCACCCCCGAGCAGTGGAGCCGCGGCTACGACGAGATCGTCGAGTTCGAGCGCTCGCTGGTGCTCGAGGGCATGATCCTGCTCAAGTTCTGGATGCACATCTCGGACGAGGAGCAGCTGCGCCGGTTCAAGCGGCGCGAGACCGAGCCGCTCAAGACCTGGAAGCTGACCGACGAGGACTGGCGCAACCGCGAGAAGCGCACCGCCTACGAGCAGGCGATCGAGGACATGCTGGAGCGGACCGACCACCCGCTGGCCCCCTGGCACCTGATCGAGGCCGACTCCAAGCGCTTCGCCAGGGTCAGGGTGGTCGAGACGGCCATCACCGAGATCGAGCGGGGCATGCGCGAGCGCGGCTTCGACCCCCCGACGCCCCGGCCCCGGCCCGCCGGCAAGACCCGGACCAAGGCCAAGTCCAAGGGCAAGGCCGAGGCCAAGGGCGGCGTGGAGCGAGCTTGACCCGGTAACACCTGAACGACCCGAACCTCCCGAAACTTGGAAGCGTCGCGGTTCCTCCATAGGATGCCGCAGATGTTCGGAAACCTGTCGATCCGCTCCAAGCTGCTCGCCTTGCTGGCCGTGCCGGTCGCCGCCACGGTGGTGCTCGACGTGGCCGGGGTCACGGCCGCCTGGGGCGACCGGGCCAGGGCCACCGACGAGCGCCGGGCGGCCGCCGTGGCCGGCCAGGCGGTGGCCGCCGTCCACGAGCTCCAGGAGGAGCGGGTGCGGGCGGCGGCCTGGGTCGCCGGCCAGGGGCAGGACGGCCGGGGCGAGCTGCGCGACCGCCGGCGGCGGGTCGACGGCGCCCTGGCCGCCTACCGGGCCGGGGCGGCCGGGCTCGGCCCCACCGGCGACCCCGCGCTCGACCAGGCGGTGGCCGTCGCCACCGAGCGTCTCGACCGGCTGGCGGTGGTCCGGGTCGAGGTCGACCGGCGCCTGGTCACCCCCGCCCGGGTCCTGGCCGGCCACGACGCCATGGTCGACGCCCTCCTGAGCGTGACCCGCGGCCTGGTCGCCCGCCTGGAGGCCCCGGCGCCGGCCAGCTCGGCCCGGCTGCTGCTGGCCCTGACCGCGGCCAAGGAGGCCACCGGCCAGGAGCGGGTCGTGCTGGCCGCCGCCCCGGCCGGGGGCTCCGGCCAGGGACGGGACGCTGCGGCTGCACTTGGCCGCCACCGCCGCCGTGGCCCGCCAGGAGCTCAACGGCGTCCGGGCGGGCGCCGGCTCCCACCTGGAGGCGATCGACCGGGCCCTGGGCGTGCCCGGCGCCCGCACCGCCCGGCGCCTGGAGCTGGCCCTGCTCGACCCGGCCGGCGACCCGGCGGGCCTCGGCGACCTGGACCTCTGGCGGGCCGGGCTGACCGCCCGGGCCGGGGCCCTGCGGCGGGTGGAGCGGGAGGTGGCCGGCGACCTGGCCGGGGCCTCGGCGGTGTGGCTGGCCCGGCAGGAGGCGAGGCTGCGCGACCGGCTGGTCCTGCTGGCGGTGGTGCTGGCCGCCTCCCTGGCCGCGGTCCTGCTGCTGTGGAGGAGCCCGCTCGGCCGGGGTGGCGCCGCCCGCGACGGGGCGATCGTGCCCGGCCTGGCCAGGCGGGGCCAGGCCCTGGCGTCCCGCCAGCTGCAGCTGCTCGAGGAGCTGGCCACCGAGGAGCCCGACCCCCATCGCCGCCAGGGCCTGCTCGGGGTCGACCACCTGGCCAACCGGCTGCGCCGCACCGCCGAGACCCTGTTCGCCGTGGCCGGCACCGAGCCAGCCGGCCGCTGGGCCCGCCCGGTGGCCATGAACGTGCTCCTGCGCGCGGCCATCGCCGAGGCCGACCCGGGCGGCCCGGCCGGCGACGGCTCCCCCGGACGGGGCAGGCGGGTCGACCTGCTGACCACCGGCGAGGTCGAGGTGGAGGGACCCCCCGGGATCGACCTGGTCCACCTGCTGGCCGAGCTGTTCGACAACGCCGCCGCCTTCTCGCCCCCGGCCGCCCCGATCGTGGTCGCCGGGGCCGGGGACGGCGACGACTACCTGATCGAGATCGCCGACCGCGGCCTCGGCATGACCGACGAGGAGCTGGCCTGGGCCAACCAGCGCCTGGCCGGCGACGCCGCCCGCGACCCGGCCAGCCAGGCGGCCGGCGACCGGCTCGGCCTGGCCATCGCCGGCCGCCTGGCCACCCGAAACGGGTTCGGGGTCCGCCTCGGCCGCTCCCCCGCCGGCGGTGTCACCGCCGCCGTCCGGGTGCCCGCCAAGCTGCTCTCGACGCGGGCGCCGGCCCCGGCGCGGCGCGGCTGACGGCTGCCCGTTTCGGCCGGGTCTAATGCAGATCGCCTATTGCGGCGGTATTGCCGGGACGATAGCGTCCTGGCGCCTTCCTCTCCCGCCGCACGCAAGGTTGGTCGAAGATGTTCCGGAATTTCCCCATTCGCACCAAGCTCATCATCGCCCTGCTCGGTCCCCTGCTGCTGCTGGCCGTCCTCGCCCTGGTCGGCATCCGCCAGAACCAGGCCGAGAGCGACCGGGCCGAGCGCAGCACCGCCTTCGCCCGCCTGGCCGCCGGCCTCGCCCCGCTGATCCACCAGCTCCAGGCCGAGCGCAGCCTCTCGATCAGCTACATCGACAGCGACCGCCAGCGCTGGGGGCCCGAGCTGGCCGCCCAGCGCCAGGTGGTCGACCGGGCGGCCGCCACCTACCGGGCCGCGGCCCAGCGCCTCGGCGCCGGCGACGAGCTGCTGGCCACCAAGATCGAGTACGGCCTGAGCGAGCTGGGCCGCCTGGCCGAGCAGCGCACGACCATCGACAACGCCGCCATCGTGGCCGGCGAGCTGGCCGTGGAGCCGGGCATCGAGTTGCACGAGGAAGAGGGTGAGGAGGAGCTCGAGGAGGCCACCGAGGAAGGACACGGCCCGCTCGTCACCCCCGGCGCGGCGCTGGAGCAGTACACCGACACGGTCAGCGACCTGCTCGACATCAACGGCGAGATCGCCCCCCGCTCCAACGACGAGCTCCTGCTGAAGGGCGTCGCGGCCTCGGTCGCCCTCTCCAGGGCCAAGGACTTCACCGACGCCCAGCGCAGCCTGCTCCAGAACGTGTACGCCGCCGACCACTTCGAGGGCGCCGAGCACGCCAAGCTCAGCGCCCTGGTCGCCGCCGAGGTGATCTACACCGCCCAGTTCGACGCCAACGCCACCGAGGCCCAGCACGAGTTCCGCGAGGAGACGGTCGCCGGGCCCGAGGTCGAGCGGGTCGAGGAGCTGGTGGACCGCGCCCTGGAGCGCGGCGGCGCCACCGCGACCAAGCTGGGCGTCGACCCGCAGCGCTGGTTCGACGCCATGAGCGTCAAGCTCGACCGGATGCGCACGGTCGAGGAGCGCCTCAGCGCCGACGTGATCGCCGCCAGCACCGCCGTCAAGCAGGGCGCCGACCGCCGGGCCTGGCTCTACAGCCTGCTCCTGGCCGCCGCCCTGGTCCTGGCCGTGGCCCTGGCCCTGATCACCGCCCGGTCCCTGATCCGGCCGCTGCGGCGGCTGGAGACGGCGGCCGAGGAGACGGCCACCCAGCGGCTGCCGGGCGTCGTCCAGCGGCTCCAGGACGGCGAGCAGGTCGACCTGGCGGCCGAGTCGGCCCCGCCCATCGAGGTCCGCTCCCGGGACGAGATCGGCCACCTGGCCGAGGCGTTCAACTCCGTGCACCGGGTCGCGGTCCGGGTGGCCGGCCGCGAGGCGGCCCTGCGCCGCAGCGTCGGCGACATGTTCCTCAACCTGGCCCGGCGCAGCCAGAGCCTGATCGAGCGCCAGCTCGAGGTGATCGACGAGCTGGAGGGCAGCGACTCCGAGGCCGAGGTCCGGGCCGGGCTGGGCGAGCTGGACCATCTGGCCACCCGGATGCGGCGCAACGCCGAGAACCTGATCATCCTGTCCGGGTCGGAGCCGACCCGGCGCTGGCGCGGGCCCATCGACCTCACCGAGGTCGTGGAGGCCTCGGTCGGGGAGGTCAAGGAGCACACCCGGGTCGAGCTCCTCCCCCTCGACCAGGTGCAGCTGGCCGGGCACGCCGCCGCCGACGTCATGCACCTGCTGTCCGAGCTGATCGAGAACGCCGTCACCTTCTCCGCCCCCGGCACCAAGGCCCTGGTGGCCGGCCAGCCGCTCCCCGCCGGCTACCTGCTCGAGATCGAGGACCAGGGCCTGGGCATGACCGACGAGCAGCTCGTCAAGGTCAACGAGCGCCTGGCCAGACCGCCCGACGTCGACTTCGCCCTGGCCAAGATGCTCGGCTTCTTCGTCGTCACCCAGCTCGCCTCCAAGCACGGGATCAAGGTCCAGCTCCGCCACTCCTGGTACGGCGGCATCACCGCCCTGGTGCTGCTGCCCCGCCAGCTGCTGGCCAACCAGGCCGTGCCGGCGACCTCGGGTGACGGCGACGGGGTGGCCGAGCGGATCGCCGACCCCGAGCTGGAATGGGCCGGCAGCCGCGTGCCCATGGTCCACGTGCCCCTTGGCGGTCGGTCCTCCCGCTAGGGGGTGAGGGTCGGGCTGGCCGAGCCGACCAGCTTGCAGCCGACCTGGTACTTGGCGCAGCGGTACAGGGCCAGGAAGGCGTAGGCGTCGAAGCCGGTCTCGCTGTCGGTCGGCCGCAGGCCCAGGTACTCGGGCGGCATATTGAGGCGGTCGGCCATCGCCTGGACCAGCCCGGTCGGCTTGAGGTAGCGGCGGTCGGCGTCCCAGTAGGAGAGGAACCCGCCCCGCAGCGCCGGCCGGTAGGCGACCCGGTCGGCGGCCCGGACGACGCCGTCCTGACCGATCTGGACGCGCAGGGCCAGGTTGGCCACGGCGTCGGCGTAGCGGCGCCGGCCGACCTCGCCGCCGTTGTAGCCCAGCACCGTCTCCAGCATGCCGAAGGTGAAGGTCCGCAGGGCGCTGGCCCGTTCCTTGTCGCAGGCCAGCGGGGTGCAGCGGGGGATGCCGAAGCCGAGCCGGTCGAAGCGCCGCTCCAGGTCGTCGGCCGTCTTGCTGGCCGAGGTGGTGATCATCGGCAGCAGGGCCGACTGGTCCCGGTACCTGCCGTCCGGGGCCTCGCCGCGGTTCAGGGCCTGGAGGGCCTCGATCGCCGGCAGCAGGGTGTCGTGGCGGGCCGCCACCAGGTAGGGCTGCACGTTGCCGAAGCAGGCCTTGGACCGGTAGGGGTAGGCCAGGTCGGTGGCCGGCGGGTCCAGCCGGCAGTCGCCGTAGGCGTCCAGGAACGGCTCGTGGCGGTAGCTGAAGTCGCGGGGGGCGTCGCGGCCGCGGCCGAAGATGGCCGCCCGGAGGTCCCGCCCGGGCACGAACCCGGCCCGCAGCATGAACCGGGCCAGGGCGGTCGAGCGGTCGTCGTCGTCCCGGCTGACCGCGTGCAGCCAGGCCAGCTGGGTCGCGTGGCGGACCGTGTAGCGGAAGCTGCGCAAATGGCCGACCTCGCTGATCGGGAAGCGGCGGCGCAGGACCGGCGGCTCGCCGTCGACCGGGCCGGGCCCGAAGGTGCCGAGGTGGACGTCGTCCAGCCAGACCTCGGCCGTGGTGGCCGGGTCGTCGAAGGAGAGCGCGGTCACGCTCACCTGGTACCGGCCGCCGCCGGCGTCCCAGTCGACCCTGGCCCGCAGCCGCAGCCCGTCGGCCGAGGCCGGGGTGGCGTAGGTCAGCTCGTAGGCCTCGGTTTCGTAGCCCGACTCGATGGTGCGGATCCGGGTCGGGAGCGGGCACCCCTCGGCCGGGCAGGTGCCGTCGTCGCCCTGGCCGAGCAGCACCCAGCGCCCGTGGCCCGGGAACCGGACCCGGATCGGCAGCCCGTAGTGCTCGGACTGGACCGCCCCGGCCGGGCCGAGCGGCTTGTAGAGCCCGCCCAGGTACTTCTCGCCGGCCGAGATGGCGGCGTTCAGGCTGGCCAGGCTGGGCGCCGTCACCGGGACGGGCTGCGGCGGGGCCGACGCCCCCAGGCGGTCCACCATGGCCACGATCGAGCCGGCGACCATGGCCGTGGCCAGCGTGCCGGCGACCAGCAGGAGGGCCACCGAGCGGCGCCACAGCGGCGGCCTCGGCTCCTCCGTTGGGGCCGGGCCGCGGCCCACCGGCGCCCGAACCCCGACCCAGACCCCGAAGGGCGGCGGGCGATCCGGGACCCCGCCGGCAGGCGACCACAACCGCGACATGAACCTCCCCCCGTCCCCGGCGACCCTGCCCAGGTTGCCGGGATTGTCATCAGGGGGGTCGGGAGCGCCCATCGGGAGACCTACCTAGTGCCGCCAGGGCACGGCGACCGGCCGCCGACCAGGGGCTCGATGGCCCGGCCGGGCCGACGGGGCAGGTCACGACCGTCCTGTCAGCGGGGTCGCCCCGGGCCCGGGACCAGGCCCGGACCGGAAGGGGGCGTTCCCGCGCCAGGTCACAACCCGGTCACGGGAGCTAGCAGGCGCAGTCGTCGGGGACGTTGCCGCTGACGGTCGTCTGGTTGAGGGTCAGGGTGTTGACGCTCAGGATGCCGCCGCCGAAGGCGGCCGTGTTGCCGGTCACGGCCGAGCGGTTGAGGGTGGCCACGCCCTCGCTGAACAGGCCGCCGCCCCCGCCGCCGGCGGTGTTGGCGCTGACCCGGGTGTCGTTGAGGGTCAGGGTGCCGTAGTTGTAGATGCCGCCGCCGTCGCTGGCCGACCGGTTGCCGGTCACCGTGGAGCGGTTCAGGGTCAGGAGGCCGCCGTTCTGGATCCCGCCCCCGACCCGCACGGTGGCGTTGCCGCCGGTGATGGTGAGGCGGGTCAGGGTCACGGTGACCCGCTCGTTGACGGCCAGCACGCCGCCCCCGCCGGCCCCGTCGAGCACGGTCGGGGCCTGCCGGTTGGTGTTGCCGAAGATGCGCAGGTCCTTCGCGATCGCGAAGCTGCCCCGGCAGCGCCCGAACACGTTGAGGCGGTCGCCCGGGTCGGCGGCGGCGATCGCCCGGGTCAGGGCCTGCCCGGTCTGGGTGGCGAACCAGGTGCCCTGGGTCGGGTTCTTGACCCGGCAGGCCGGTGGCGCGGCCGCCGCCGCCGGGGCCAGCCCGGCGAGCATGGCGCCGGCCAGCGCCATGGCGGCCACCGCCACGACCACCCTTCGTGGAGCTACCGGTCGGGCCATGCACAGCCTCCCTCTCGTTCCACCCTGCGCCGATGCCGGGTCGGTCTGCTGTGGATGCTTCCAGAGCCCGGCGGCGGTGTCCCCCAGCCGACGCCGTAGGCGGGTACGCGATCGCGCGTAGCCCGGCACCGTCGCGCCCTTTTGTTCATTTCTCCGTTTGGAGCCGAACACGCGTATCCCCTAGTATTCAGCCCGGCCGATCGAGGGGGGCGTACATGAGGCGGGTCAGGGTGCTGGTGGTCGACGACCACCAGATGCTGCGGGAAGCGCTGGTCGGGATGCTGGAGGCGTCCGGCTTCGAGGTCGTCGGGGCGGTCGCCGACGGCGCCGACGCCACCTCCCTGGCCACCGACCTGGTCCCCGACGTGATCCTGATGGACCTGTCCATGCCGGTCCTGAACGGCCTGGACGCGACCCGGCTGCTGCGCGAGGTCGTGCCGGCCACCGCCATCGTGATCTTCAGCGCCTTCGAGACCCCCGACCTCAAGCGCCAGGCCTTCGAGGCCGGGGCGGTCGCCTACCTGCCCAAGGGCTGCAGCAACGAGCGCCTGCGGGCCACCCTCGAGGCGGCCGTGACCGTCGCCGGCAGCAACCTCCGCCGGGCCTGACCCGGCGCTCGGCCCGTAGCGGAAACCGGCCCCGGCGGGCCGGCGCTGTGGCACGGTTGGCTCCGGAAGGGAGGCCACATGTCGAATCTCGTGCCTGTCGTCGTCGAGCAGACCAGCCGCGGGGAGCGGTCCTTCGACCTCTACTCGAGGCTGCTGAGCGGCCGGATCGTCTTCCTGGGGACCCCGGTCGACGACACCAGCGCCAACCTGATCATGGCCCAGCTCATCCACCTGGAGAGCGAGGACCCCGACAAGGACATCCAGCTCTACATCAACTCGCCCGGCGGGTCGGTCACGGCCCTGCTCGGCATCTACGACACCATGCGCTACATCCGCTGCGACGTCGCCACCACCTGCCTCGGCTGGGCGGCCTCGGCGGCGGCGGTCATCCTGGCCGCGGGGACGCCCGGCAAGCGCTACGTCCTCCCTCACTCGACGGTCCTGCTCCACCAGCCGCACGGCGGCGCCCAGGGCCAGTCGGTCGACATCGACATCCAGGCCCGCGAGATCCTGCGCCAGCGGGCCCTGGTCGACCAGATCCTGGCCACCCACACCGGCCAGCCGGTGGACAAGATCGCCCGCGACACCGACCGCGACTTCATCCTCAGCGCCGACCAGGCCCTGGAGTACGGCCTGGTCGACGAGATCCTGACCGGCCGCCGGGTCCCCGGCGAGCTCGCCCCGGCCGCCTCCGGGGGGTGACCGGCGTGCTCGGAGACCGGCGGCGCACCCCGGACCTCCCGCCGATGCCGGCCCTGACCGACGCCGAGTGCTCGGTCATCGACCACTACCTGGCCGTGGTCGACCTGACGGCCCGCATCAACCCGGCCCGCAGCAGCGGCCACACCTACACCTGCCTGCGGGCCGCCCAGTCACTGGCCAGCGAGGCCAGAGACCTGCTGGCCGCCCTGGAGCTGATGTGGGACCGGGGCGAGCGCGAGATCCACGTCCCCACCCTCACCCAGGCCCTGCGGGCCCTGGACGGCGAGCGCCGCGCGAGCCGGGTCACGATCCCGTCCTGACCCGGCTCGTAACGGTGCCGGGACGGGGGGCGCGGACACTGCCGCCGGAGCCCGGTCGTGGAGGTGGCCAGTGCTGGAGAGGACCAGCTGGAACGCGGCCGTGCTGGGCTGGGCGGTGTGGCTGCTGACCCTGCTCGGCCTGGTCGCGACCCTATGGATCGACGCGCTGCTGCGCGAGGCCGGCCGCGACGAGCTGGCCGCGCTCTCGATCAGCAGCATCCCGCTGGTGGTGGCGGTGGTGAGCGCGGTGACGGTCGGGGCGGTGCTGGCCGCCCGCCGGCCCGGGCACCCGGTGGGATGGCTGCTCCTCGGCCTCGGGCTGTCGCAGACCGCCCACGACCTCACCTACGCCTACACCCGCTATGGGCTGGTGGTGCGGCCGGGGTCGCTGCCGGGCGCCGCCTACCTGGCCGGGCTCAACAACGGCCTGGTGGTGATGTGGATCGCCTGCGCCGGGTTCGTGCTGCTGCTCACCCCCACCGGGAAGCTGCCATCGCCCCGCTGGCGCTGGTGGGCCAGGGTCGCGGCCGCCGCGGCCGCGCTGTGGCTGCTGGGGTCGATCGTCGACCCGGCCCCGCTGCGGCCGGAGTATCCGGAGGTCGCCAACCCGCTGGGGGTGCCGGCGCTGACCGGCCCGCTGGCCGCGCTGGTCGTGGCCGCCCTGATCGTGCTGGTCTCGCTGGTCGTTGGAGCGGTGTCGCTGCTGCTGCGGTTCCGACGGGCCCGTGGGGTCGAGCGCCAGCAGCTGCGCTGGCTCGTCTGGGGGGCGGCCATCGCCGCGATGGCCCTGCTCGTCGCCGTCATGGCCCTGATCCTGCTCGAGGGCTTCGAGCTGCTGACCGTGGCCCTCGGCATCAGCGCGGCCGTGCTGCCCCTGTCCACCGGGGCGGCCATCCTGCGCTACCGGCTGTACGACCTGGACCGGATCATCAGCCGGACCCTGGCCTACGGGCTGCTGACCCTGCTGCTCGGCCTGGCCTACGCCGCCGTGGTCCTTGGGCTGGGCCGGCTCCTGCCCGACAGCTCCAGCCTGGCCGTGGCCGTCGCCACCCTGGCCGTGGCCGCGGTGTTCCAGCCCGTCCGCCGCCGCATCCAGGCCGCGGTGGACCGGCGCTTCAACCGCCGCCGCTACGACGCCGCCCGCACGATCGCCGCGTTCAGCACCCGCCTGCGCGACCAGGTCGACCTGGACGCCCTGCACGGCGAGCTGCTGGCCGTGGTCGACCAGACCATGCAGCCGACCCACGCGTCGTTGTGGCTGCGGCCGCAGGCCCGGTCAGGTCCGGGCGCGGCGTAGGTCCAGCGCCAGGACGTTCTCCCCCCACAGCACCCGGCCCGTGTCCGCGAAGCCGTAGCGGAGGTAGAAGCCGCGGGGTGAACCTGGCCCGTCGGCGCAGCTCGTGAACAGCGTGTCGGCGCCGGGCCGGGTCAGCAGGTGGTCAACGACCGCATCGACCGTGGCCGCGCCGTAGCCGTTCCCCTGCTCCTCGGCGTCGATCAGCAGCTTCCAGAGGAAGGACGGCCCAACCAGATCCTCGTCCATCGGCTCCGGGATGCCGTCGCTGATCATCGCAAAGCCGACGAGGCGTCCGCTGCCCGCGTCGTGGACAGCCCACTGGCGCGGCATCGCCCTGGCCTCCTCCTCCGCCTCGGCGAAGATGTGTCGGGGTGAGGACCGGGTTGGTGTTGCAAGGGCCGCGAGGTTGCCAGCCGGTCCCCCCGAGGCAAGGAACACAAGCGCTCCTGGACCGTGCCACGCCTGGCTCCAGCCGTAACGCTGCCGGGACGCAACCGGGTCACACTTGGATACCCGGTCACGGGGCTGGGGCGACGCAGCCGGAGGTGAGCTGGGTGCAGCGAGGACCATGGCGGTGAGCGCCGCCACCCGCGCCACCGGCCCGGGCC
>CALGFH010000222.1 GCA_937881255.1 uncultured Actinomycetes bacterium | reverse complement strand
GGTTGCGGCCGCGTGCCGACCGCGGAATCGATCGGCGGCGGCTGGGCGGCGGGAAGCGGCCCAGCGCCCGCCCGCGGCTGGGCCGCCGGGGGCGGCCCGGCGGCCGGCGCCGGCCGGGCGTCTGCCGGAGGCTCCGGTCCAGCGCCCGGCCCGGTCCGCTCGGCGGCGAGGTCGCCATCCGGCCCGGGAGGGGGCTCCGGCGCCCGACCCGCCCCGGGCTCGCCGGCCGGGCCGGCCACGGGACCCACCCCCCGGCCCACCGCGGGCTCCACGGCCGGGCCGGCAACGGGGCCCGACGTCCGGCCCACGGTGGGCTCCGCGGGGTCGGTGGGGGCCTCGGTGTCCCGGTCCGGCGCTGCCGCGGCCCGGCCCTCGACGAGGTCGGCGGGGCGGAGGGGAGGAGGGAACAGGCCTTGGCGGGGTGGGGCGGGGAGGGCGGAAGGGGGGCGGAGGGGCTCGTGGGCGGCGCGCTCGAGCTCGACCACGAGCAGGTCGAGGAACTCGTCGACCTCGTCCATCTCGTAGCCGCCGAGGGAGGGCTGGAAGCGGGCCTCCTCCACCTCTTCGGGGGTGAGGGGGAGCTGCTCGCCGGGGTCGCCGGTGGTCAGGCCGTTGCGCAGGCGGACCAGGTCGGTGGCGGCCCGTTCGAGCAGGCGGCGGACCTCGCGACGCTTGTACCCGCGGACGACCCTGGTGAAGGTCCGCGTCCGGACCTCGTCGGGCGCGAGCCGGCCTTCGGTCATGGCGCCAGGTTCCCCGGTGCTTGGGCGGTCATGGCGACCAGCAGCGTGCTCCTTGACCCGCCAGCTTGGCAAACGGAGATCGACGGTAACGGGCCGCCACCCGAACCGAGATCGGCCGGAGACCGATCAGGGACATGCCCGAGATGGCGGCGATCGGGTTTCGTGACCGGATAGGGCGACTCTGGAGTCGACCGCTCCCAGCAAGGGGGCGTCGACCGGGGGGTCAGCAATGCGTCCAGCTCACATCCGTCTCGCCGCCGTCGCCGGCGTGCTCGCCGTCGTCGTCGGGGTCGCCACCGCCTTCGTGGTCGGCCGCGACAACCCCGCCCAGCCCGCCGCCATCGCCAGCCCGACCACCACCACCGTCGTCCCCGCTGGCGACAGCGACGCCCCGCCCAAGGACGTCACCGGCCCGGCGCCCACGCCCAACCCCAAGCCTCCTGTCGACCGGACCGCCGACGCCGCCAAGGCGACGGCCGTGAGCTTCCTGCGCGAGCTCGGCATGCGCGACCCGGTGGCCGCGACCTACCGCAAGACCGGCGCCGCCACCGCCGAGGTCGGCATCCACCCGCGGGCCGGCGAGGGCGGCCGCCCGCTCGACCAGATCACCACCAGGGTCCAGCTGCACCGCTACACCAACGGCTGGGTCCCGACCGGGGCCAAGGCCGTCAACGCCATCGAGGTCGAGCAGCCCCTGCCCTTCTCCCGCGTCCGCTCGCCGCTGCCGGTGAGCGGCATGTCGGTCGCCTACGAGGGCACCGTCCACGTGACCGTCACCGAGGACCGGCGCGGCGCCGACCGCGTGCTCGGCAGGACCTTCGTGAACGGCGGGGCGGACACCCTGGCCCCCTTCAGCGGCCAGGTCCGGTTCACCCGCCCCACCGGCGACGCCGGCTGGGTCGTCTTCACCCCTGACTCCGGGGCCGACCTGGGGATCTTCTCCGCCACCGCGGTCCGGGTCCGGTTCGTCAACAGCGACCACAAGCCCCAGATCCTTGGCGTCGTCACCGACCCGCGCCCGGCCGCCTCGAGCCAGCTGGTGACCCTCACCGGGTCCGGGACCCTCACCGTCGGCGTCAAGGCCTTCGCCGTCGAGGAGCTCCGCGTGCTGCTCGTGCCCAGCGGCACCGGCGGCCGGCCCCACGCCAAGCTGCTCGGGGTCGACCGCAGCAGCGAGGACGGCGAGCGCTGGTCGGTCTCCTGGCGCTACCCGGACCAGCCGATCCACGGCCACCTGCTCATCCAGGCCAGCGGCCGGGGCGGCACGGTCGAGCACGACGGGATCGCCGTGTCCCACGCCTGAGCAACCACCGCGCACCAGGAGGGGGAGCCGTCGCGGCTCCCCCTCTCTGCTGCCCCTTGACATGAGTGAGTGCCCACTCATAGGCTCCGGGCATGAATGAGCACTCACTCAGCCCCCCGCCGACCGGGACCAGGGCTCAGCTGGTCGACGCGGCCGAGCGGGTCCTGCGAGCCAAGGGCCTGGCCAGGGCGACCACCAAGGAGATCGCCCGGGAGGCCGGCTACGCCGAGGGCACGCTGTACCTGCACTTCGCCGACAAGCTCGACCTGGTCCGGGCCGTGCACGAGAAGCTCCTGCCCGCCTTCGTCGAGGTCGTCCGGCACCTGCCGGAACGGGCCGGCACGGGCTCGGTGCAGGGCAACCTGACCGAGCTGGCGCACGGCGCCCTGCGGCTGTACCGGGACCTGACGCCGCTCGGGTCCTCGTTGTTCGCCGACCCTGAGCTGCTGCGCCGGTTCCGGGCCCTGCTGGCCGAACGGGGCGGCGGGCCCCACCGGGCCTGGGAGCCGGTGGTCGCCTACCTCGAGGCCGAGCAGGCCCTCGGCCGGGTCGCCCCTGAGGCCGACCCGGCCGCGGCCACGCTGCTGCTGCTCGGCGCCTGCCAGCAGCTCGTGTTCGTCGAGTTGATGAGCGGGCCGGAGACGCTTCCCTTCCACGACCGGCCCGACCCGGCGGCCGAGCTGGTCGCGACCCTCCTGGCCGGCCTCAGCCCCGGCCCGAACGAGATGGAGCCACGACCATGAGCACCCCGACCGCGACCGCCGAGCCCGGGCGGGCACCGGGCGACGCCGACCCCCGGCGCTGGATCGCCCTGGCCGTCGTGCTGATCGCCGGCTTCATGCAGCTGGTCGACATCAGCATCGTCAACGTGGCCATCCCCTCGATCCAGCGCGACCTGGACGCCACCTACGCCCAGATCCAGTGGGTGCTGGCCGGCTACCAGCTGGCCTTCGCGGTGATGCTCATCACCGGCGGCCGCCTCGGCGACATCTTCGGGCGCAAGCGCATGTTCATGGCCGGCATGGCCGGGTTCACCCTGGCCTCGGCCCTCTGCGGGCTGGCCCAGACGCCCTCCATGCTGATCGGCTCGCGGGTCCTCCAGGGGCTGTTCGGGGCGGTCATGTTCCCGCAGATCCTCTCCGTCATCCAGGTCACCTTCCCGCCCCGGGAGCGGGCGGGAGCCTTCGGCATGTTCGGGGCCACCATCGGGCTGGCCACCATCACCGGGCCGCTGGTCGGCGGGCTGCTGATCGAGGCCGACCTGCTCGGGCTCCAGTGGCGGCCGATCTTCCTGGTCAACGTGCCCATCGGGATCGCCGCCCTGGCCGTGGCGGCCCGCTTCCTGACCGAGTCGAAGGCCCCGCGGGCGCTGCGGCCCGACCCGGCCGGCGTGGCCATCGTCACCGCCGGGCTGCTGCTGCTCGTCTACCCGCTGGTCCAGGGCCGCGACCTGGACTGGCCGCTGTGGACGTTCCTGTCGATGGCCGCGGCCGTGCCCGTGCTGGCCGGCTTCGCCGTCTACGAGCGGCGCAAGAAGGCGCGCGACGGGTCGCCCCTGGTCGACCTCGACCTGTTCCGGCAGCGGTCGTTCGTCCCCGGCCTGGCCGTGGCCGGCATCTTCTTCATGGGCATCCCGGCGTTCTTCCTCACCTTCTCGCTGTGGCTCCAGATCGGCCTCGGGTTCAGCGCCCTGCACGCCGGCCTGACCGGGGCGCCGTTCGCGGTCGGGTCGGCCCTGGCCTCGGCGGCCTCGGTCCGGCTGGCCCCCAGACTCGGCCGCCGGATCCTCAGCGCCGGCTCGCTGCTGCTGGTCGCGGGCATGGTCGCGCTCATGTGGACGGTGGACCGCTACGGCGGGACGGTGGGCTCCTGGCAGCTCGCCCCGGCCCTTCTGGTCTGCGGCCTCGGTCTCGGCAGCGTGGTCGCCCCGCTGGTCAACGTGGTCCTGGCCGGCATCAGGGGCCAGGACGCCGGGGCCGCCTCGGGCGTGCTCTCCACCGTCCAGCAGGTCGGTGGGGCCGTCGGGGTGGCGGTGATCGGGGTCGTCTTCTTCGGCCTGCTGGGCAGCCAGGCCGCCGGGGTGGCCGACGACGTCATCGGTGGCCTCCAGCGCGACCTCCAGGGCGCCGGGCTGCCACCGGCCGCGACCCGGCAGGTGGCGGCCGGCTTCCGGACCTGCTTCGAGGACCGGGCCAACGCCAAGGACCCGTCGGCCGTCCCGGCCAGCTGCGCCCGGGCCGAGGCCCAGGGGCAGGGGCAGGAGCAGGTCGGCCGGGTGGTGGCCGCCACCGCCGACACCGCCCGGCGGGCCAACTTCTCCGAGGCGTTCCAGCGCACCCTGTGGTTCGAGGTGGCCGTGTTCCTGGCCTGCTTCCTGCTGGTGTTCCTGCTCCCGGACGCCCGCGGGGACGGGGCGGGCCAGCACGTCGAGGCGGCGACTCCCGTCTAGACCTGGTCGAGGCGGGCCAGCTCGTCGTCGCTCAGGCGCAGCCGGGTCGCGGCGGCGCTGTCGGTGATCGTCTCGGGGCGGCTGGACCCGGGGATGGGGATGACCACCGGGGCCTTGGCCAGCTGCCAGGCCAGGGCCACCTGCTGGGCCGAGACGCCGTGGGCCTCGGCGACCTCGCCGAAGGCACGGTGGCGGCCGCCCAGGTCGCGGCCGCGGCCGATCCCGCCCAGGGGGCTCCAGGGCAGGAAGGCGATCCGCTCGGCGGCGCAGAAGGCCAGCTCGCCCTCGGAGCGGCGGAAGCGGGGCGAGAACTCGTTCTGCACGCTGGCCACCTGGACCAGCTGGCGGGCCTGCCGGATCTGGTCGACGCTGACGTTGGAGAGGCCGACCAGCCGGACCTTGCCGGCCTCGTTGAGCTCGGCCAGGGCCCCCACCGACTCGGCGAACGGCACCTTGGGGTCGGGGCGGTGGAACTGATAGAGGCCGATGGCCTCGACCCCGAGGGCGCGCAGGCTGGCCTCGCACGCCTGGCGCAGGTGCTCGGGCCGCCCGTCCAGGTGCCACTCGCCGCCCTCGCGGGTGTGGCCGCCCTTGGTGGCCACCAGCACCCGGTCGCGGTCGCCCGGCCAGGCGGCCAGGGCCTTGGCGACCAGGCGCTCGCCGTGGCCCATCTCCGTGCTGTCGAGGCAGTAGGCGTCGGCCGTGTCGATCAGGGTCACGCCGGCGTCGAGGGCGGCGTGGATGGTGCGGACCGAGCGGGCCTCGTCGGGCCGGCCGGCCAGCGACAGCGGCATCTCGCCGAGCCCGATCGCGCTGACCTGGAGCCCGCCCAGGCGGCGGGTCGGCATGGTGGTCACCGGTGGGTCGCTCCTTCGTGTCCGCGGTGCTCGGGCTGCTCGAGCTGGAAGGTGGAGTGCTCGATGTCGAAGTGGCCGGCCAGGCAGGCGCCGAGGCCGTCCAGGACCAGGCCGGCGTCGGCGCCGCGCTCCAGGACCACGTGGACCGAGAGCATCGGCAGGCCGCTGGTGATGGCCCAGGCGTGCAGGTCGTGCACGTCGGTCACGCCCGGGGTCTCGAGCAGGTGCCGGCGGACCTCGTCCAGGTCGACCCCCTTGGGGGCCGCCTCCAGCAGGACGTCGACCGCCTCCCGGAGCAGCCGCCAGGTGCGGGGCAGGATGGCCAGGCCGATCACGGCCGAGGCGATCGGGTCGGCGGCCTGGAAGCCGGTGAGGGCGATCACCACGGCCGCGGTCAGCACCGCCACCGAGCCCAGCAGGTCGCCCCAGACCTCCAGGTAGGCGCCGCGCAGGTTCAGGCTGTGGCGCTGGCCGTCGCGCAGCAGCCACATCGAGGCGGCGTTGGCGGCCAGGCCGACGGCGGCCACGGCCAGCATCAGCCCGCTGGCCACCTCCGGCGGGTCGGTGAGCCGCCGCCAGGCCTCGACCAGCACGAAGCCGGCCACGCCGAACAGCAGCACGGCGTTGACCACGGCGGCCAGGATCTCGAGCCGGTAGTAGCCGAAGGTCCGCTGTTGGGTGGCCGGGCGGGCCGCGAACCGGATCGCCAGGAGGGCCAGGCCGATCCCGGCCCCGTCGGTGAGCACGTGCCCGGCGTCGGCGAGCAGGGCCAGGCTGCCGCTGACGGCGGCCCCGGCGACCTCGACCAGGAGCACGGCGACGGTGATGGCGAACACCACCGCCAGCCGGCCGCGGTGGCCGGCGGCGGCGCTGTGCTGGTGGTCGTGCGCCATGTGGTCACTCTGCCACAGGAAACCGAACGGCCCGGGCGATCGCCCGGGCCGTCAGGGTCGTTGCGCGTCAGCGCCGCGGCGCCAGCCTGGAGGCCTCGTCGAGAGCCTCGTAGAGCTCCCGGGTAGCGGCCGACTCGAAAGCGGCACGTCCCCCCCTGGCCGTCCTCCGCTGCTGCCACCAGACGGTGAGTTCCTTGAGCTGCATTGTCCCCCTCCTGCTGCCCGGACCCGAGCCCCCCAGCCCGTGTCCCCCTCGCCGCCTGTCTTGCGGCGCATCGACAGGGCGTAGTCTCGCCGCCGTAGGTAACGAACCGGCATGCTGCGGATCACCGTTGCGACCCCGATCCATCACGGAACGGTCTCGGGGCCGCCTAGCGCGAGGTGAACGCGCTCTCGCCGGTGATCTCGCGGCCGACGATCAGGCTCTGGATGGCGTCGGTGCCCTCGTAGGTGTAGACGGCCTCCATGTCGGCGTGGTGGCGGGCGACGTGGTTCTCGAGCAGGATGCCGTTGCCGCCGAGGACGTCGCGGGCGTCGGCCACCACCTGGCGGGCCCTGGCGGCGTTGTGCATCTTGGCCAGCGAGGCCATGCCGGCGGTCATCTGGCCGGACTCGGTCAGCTGGGCCAGGCGCAGGCAGAGCAGCTGCATGGTGGTGACCTCGGCCAGCATCTTGGCCAGCCGGTACTGCACCAGCTGGAAGCTGGCCAGCGGGGTGCCGAACTGCTCCCGCTCGCGGACGTAGGTGAGGGCGGCCTCGTAGGCGGCCAGGGCGTGGCCGGCCGCCTCCCAGGCGACCCCGGAGCGGGTGGCGGTCAGGACCCGGGCGGTGTCGCCGAAGCCGCGCGAGTTGGCCAGCCGGTTGCCGGCCGGGACCCGGACCCCGTCCAGGGTGATCTCGGCCTGCCAGACCGCCCGCTTGGCCGTCTTGCCGGACATCACGCTGGCCGCGTAGCCGGGGGTGCCCTTCTCGACCACGAAGCCGCCGACCTTGCCGTCGTCGTCGCGGGCCCAGACGATCACCAGGTCGGCGAAGGAGGCGTTGCCGATCCAGCGCTTGGCCCCGTCCAGCACCCAGTGGTCGCCGTCGCGGCGGGCCGTGGTCTCGAGCGCGACCGCGTCCGAGCCGTGGTCGGGCTCGGTGAGGCCGAAGGCGCCGAGCTGCTCCATCCGGGCCATGGGCGGCAGCCAGCGCCGCTTCTGCTCCTCGGAGCCGAGCAGGGCGATCGAGGTCATGGCGAGGCCGGAGTGGACCCCGAAGAAGGTGCAGATGCTGCCGTCGCCCCGCCCCAGCTCCATGCCGACCAGGCCGGTGGCCACGGTGCTGAGCCCCGGGCAGCCGTAGCCCTGGATGGTCCCGCCGGCCAGGTTGAGGGCGGCCAGCTTGGGCACCAGGTCGAAGGGGAACTCGGCCCGCTCCCAGTAGTCGTTGATGACCGGGGTGACCTCCTTGTCGCAGAAGGCCCGGACCCGGTCGCGAACCTCGCGCTCCCCGTCGGTCAGGAGGTCGTCGATGCGGTAGAAGTCGGTGGACGCCGGGTTGCGCTCGCTCATGGCCGCGGTTCCCTCCGCTGGGTTCGCTCCGCTCCGAGCGTACCCTCGGAACGCCGATCTCCCTGGAGGTGCGTCCTTGACCAACGACATCCGTCGCGTGGCCGTGCTCGGTGCCGGGACCATGGGGGCGGCCATCGCCGCCCACGCCGCCAACGCCGGCCTGGCCGTCGACCTGCTCGACCTGGACCGCGAGGCCGTCGAGGGCGGGTTCGAGCGCATGCTCGCCGCCCGCCCGGCCGCCCTGGCCAGCCCCCGGCTGGCCGAGCGCATCCGCCTCGGGACCTTCGAGGAGGACTTCGAGCGGCTCGCCGAGGCCGACTGGGTCGTCGAGGCCATCCTCGAGCGCCTGGAGCCCAAGCAGGAGCTGCTGGCCCGGGTCGAGAAGACCGCCGGGCCGGCGGCGGTGGTCAGCTCCAACACCTCGGGGCTGCCCCTGGCCAGCGTGGCCGAGGGCCGCTCGGACGACTTCCGGCGCCGGTTCCTGGGCACCCACTTCTTCAACCCGCCCCGCTACCTCAAGCTGGTCGAGCTGATCCCGACCGCCGACACCGACCCCGAGGTGCTGGAGGGGATGCGGGCGTTCGTGGAGCGGGTCCTGGGCAAGGGCGCGGTGGTGGCCAAGGACACCCCCAACTTCATCGCCAACCGCCTTGGCAGCTTCGCCGGCATGCACGACGTCCGCTACGCCCTGGAGCACGGCTACTCGATCGAGGAGGTCGACGCCCTCACCGGGCCGCTGGTGGGCCGGCCCAAGACGGCCACCTTCCGGCTGTTCGACCAGGTCGGGCTGGACGTGATGGTCGGGGTGGCCGGCAACCTGTACGAGCTGGCCCCCACCGACGAGAGCCGCGGCGTCCTGCCCGCCCCCGAGCCGCTCAAGCGGATGCTGGAGGCCCGCCGGCTCGGCAACAAGACCGGCGGCGGCTTCTACCGCCGCGGCAAGCGCGACGGCAGGACCGTGTTCGACGTGCTCGACCTGGAGACCCTGGAGTACCGGCCGGCGGCCGAGCCGGACCTGCCGATCGTGGCCGCGGCCCGCGACCACGACGACCTCGGGGCCCGCCTGCGGTTCCTGCTCGACAAGGGCGAGGAGGACCGCGGGGCCCGCTACCTGCGCGACACCCTGCTGCCGTCGCTGGCCTACGCGGCCCGCCGGGTGCCCGAGATCGCCGACTCCCTGGTCGAGGTCGACCATGCCGTGGAGTGGGGCTTCGGCTACGAGCTGGGGCCGTTCCGGGCCTGGGACGCCATCGGGGTGGCCGACGGGGTGGCCCGCATGGAGGCCCTGGGCATCGAGGTGCCGGGCTGGGTCCAGGAGCTGCTGGCCGCCGGGCACCAGGCCTTCTACCGCGACGGGCAGGTCTACAGCCCGCTGACCCGCGACTATGAGCCGGTCCCGGCCGACCCGCAGGTGGTCGACCTGGAGGCGCTCAAGGCCGGCGGGGCCGAGGTGGCCGGCAACGGCTCGGCCAGCCTGGTCGACCTGGGCGACGGGGTCCTCTGCTTCGAGCTGCACGCCCCGGCCAGCGCGATCGACGCCGCCGTGGTCGAGCTCGGGGCCAGGGCCCTCAAGGAGCTCGAGAGCGGCCGCTGGGCCGGCCTGGTGATCGCCAGCCAGGCCCGCAACTTCTGCGTCGGGGCCAACCTCGGCGAGGTCGGCATGGCCGCCTACCAGGGCCTGTACGACCAGGTGGGCGAGGCCGTGAAGGGCCTCCAGGACGTGCTCATGGGGCTGCGCCACGCGCCCCGGCCGGTGGTCGCCGCCCCCCACGGCCAGACCCTGGGCGGCGGGGCCGAGATCGTGCTCCACGCCGACCGGGTGGTGGCCGCCCTGGAGACCTACATCGGGCTGGTCGAGGTCGGGGTCGGGATCGTCCCGGCCGGGGGCGGCTGCAAGGAGCTGCTGCGCCGGGTCGTGGCCCCGGCCGTGCGGGCCGCCCCCGACACGCCGGCGCTGCCGTTCGTGCAGCGGGTGTTCGAGACCATCGGCCTGGCCAAGGTGGCCACCTCGGCGGTCGAGGCCCAGGAGCTGGGGTTCCTGGAGGAGCACGACGTGATCGTGCTGAACGCCGAGCACCAGCTGGCCGCGGCCAAGCAGGAGGTCCTCGACCTGGCCGACGCCTACCGCCCCCCGGCCCGGGAGGCGTCCATCTACGCGGCCGGGCTGCCCGTCCTGGCCGCCCTCGAGCTGGGCGTGCAGACCCTGCAGTGGGCCGGCCAGGCGGGCGAGCACGACGGCGTGGTCGCCCGCCAGCTGGCCCGGGTCCTGTGCGGCGGCGAGCTGTCGCTCGGCCAGTGGGTCACCGAGCAGCACATCCTCGACCTCGAGATGGAGGCCTTCCTGGCCCTGCTCCGCGAGCCAAAGACGATGGAGCGCATCCAGGGCTTTCTGATGACCGGCAAGGTGGTCCGGAACTGAAGGGAACGACGAGATGAAGGAAGCAGTCATCGTCAGCGGGGCCCGGACCGCGGTCGGCCGGGCGCCCCGGGGGAGCCTGCGGGCCAGCCGGCCCGACGACATGGCCGGGGCGGCCATCGCCGAGGCGCTGCGCCGGGCCGAGGGGCTCGACCCGGCCGAGGTCGAGGACGTCCTGCTGGGCTGCGCCATCACCGAGGGCAGCCAGGGCCTCAACGTGGCCAGGATCGCCGCCCAGCGGGCCGGCCTGCCCGACACCGTGCCCGCCCAGACCGTCAACCGCTTCTGCTCCTCGGGCCTGCAGACGATCGCCAGCGCGGCCGAGCGGATCATGGCCGGGTTCGCCACCACCGTCGTGGCCGGCGGGACCGAGCACATGTCCTCGACCCCGACGCCGACCCCGACCTTCGCCCCCAACCCCGAGGTGGTCCGCGGCCACCCCGAGTACTACATGGCCATGGGCCTGACCGGCGAGCGGGTGGCCGAGCGCTGGAACGTCAGCCGCGAGGACCAGGACGCCTTCGCCCTCCGCTCCCACCAGCGGGCGGCCGAGGCGGTCGACTCGGGCCGCTTCGACCCCGAGATCGTGCCCCTGCCGGTGCGGGTCGACTGGGTGGGCGACGACGGCCGGCCGGCCCACCGGGACGGCACCTTCGAGCGGGACGAGGGGCCGCGCCGCGACACCTCGGCCGAGGCCCTGGCCAAGCTCAAGCCGGTGTTCAAGCAGGGCGGCACCGTCACCGCCGGCAACTCCTCCCAGCGCAGCGACGGCGCGGCCGCGGTCGTGGTCATGGAGCGGGAGCGGGCCGAGCAGCTCGGCCTCACGCCACTGGGCCGGTTCGTAGGCTACGCCGTCGGTGGGGTCGCCCCCGAGGTCATGGGCATCGGCCCCACCGTGGCCGTCCCCAAGGTGCTGGAGCTGACCGGCCTGACCCTGGACGACATCGACCTGATCGAGCTCAACGAGGCGTTCGCCTCCCAGACCCTTGCCGTGATCCGCGAGCTCGGCCTCGACCTCGACAAGGTCAACGTCAACGGCGGCGCCATCGCCCTCGGCCACCCCATGGGCGCCACCGGCACCAAGCTCACCGTCCAGCTCCTGGCCGAGCTGGCCCGCCGCGACGCCCGCTACGGCATGGTCACCATGTGCGTCGGCGGCGGCCAGGGAGCCGCCGGCATCTTCGAGAACCTCCAGGGCTGAGGCCGGTCACGGCGGGATCAGCCGGTCGGGGTGCCGATCCGCAGCCGGTTGCCGTCGGGGTCGCGCAGCTCGATCTCCCGCGCCCCCCAGGGCGCCTCCTCGACGGTCGCGCCGAACTCGTCCGCGATCGTCTCGACGGCATCGAGTCGCAGGTAGACGAGGGTATCGGGTCGGGCATCGCCGCGGTGCTCGGACAGGAACAGCCGCACCCGGCCCCGAGCGACCGAGACGAACGCCGGCATGCCCGGCTCGAATCGGTGCACCCATTCCTGGGCGAACCCGAGCCGCCCGTACCAGTCGACCGCCGCGGCGGCGTCGGCAACCCGCAGGATGGGAATGACCTCCTCGTCCATGGCGCCACTCTCCCACAGCGCCAGGACAGGTCGACCGCAGGGGGTCACCGGGGTGCGGCGGGGGAAGGCGGCGCCTGGAGGGACGGGGCGGACCTGTGGACAGCGCCGCGCACC
>CALGFH010000221.1 GCA_937881255.1 uncultured Actinomycetes bacterium | reverse complement strand
CGCCCGGCAACATCGTCGACCTGGCCGGCCCCTAGGGGTCGCGGAGCCGCCCCATGACGTGGGCGTCCATCCACCCGCCGTCCCCGAACCCGGTCCGGGGAATGGTCCCCTCGATCGCGAACCCGGCCTGGCGGATGACCAGGTCCATGGCGGCCGCCTAGGGCGCTGCCAGCTCGGCGAGCACCTTTGGCCGGGTCATGTAGGCCGGGGGGTCGACGCCCAGGGTCTGGAGGATGGCCGGGGCGACCTCGAGGACGGAGACCTCGGGGCGGCCCGCGGTGGCGGCCGGGGGGCGGGACGGGTCGTAGATGGCCAGGATCCCCTCGGGCACGTGGTAGGCGGTGGTGCCGGAGCGGTCCTCGATCTCCACCGTCTCCAGGCCGAGGGAGGCGATCGGCCGGGGCTCGCCGGCGACCGTCACCACGTCCGGCCGGTCGTGCAGGTTGGCCTGGCCGAACTCGAGGGAGAAGAAGCCGTTGTCGGACTCCTTGAAGTGGAGGGGCTCCCCGCCCACCCGGACCGTCCGCAGGGCGTCCCCGAACGGCTCCACGTACTTGTCCTCGACGACCAGGTTGAAGTGGGGCAGCATCGCCGGCCGCCGCTCCCACACGTCCTCGCCGGGCAGGCCCATCGCCTCCAGGAACCGGTGCGGGTTGGTGAGGTACACCTGGGTCTCCAGGGTCTCGGCCATGGTCGCCCGCTGCCCCATGCTGGAGGCGATCCACAGCTGGGAGCCGGGGTTGGCGTCCACCTGGCCGGCCAGGCGCTCGATCATGTCCGCGGCCCGGCCGGTGGCCCACAGGACCTCGTCGCGGAAGGTCTCGATCCACTCCTGGTCCAGCCCGAGCCGCTCGTAGTCGCCGGGGCGGTGGGCCGCCCAGTAGCGGTGCATGGCGCTGGCCACGTGGTTGGTGAAGAAGGTGCTGAACCGCGGCCTGGACCGCCGCAGCTGGCGGGCGTAGATGTCGAACAGGAGCACCGACTGGTAGGTCCGGCGGCGGTTGCTCATCGCCGGCCGGCGCCGCTCGGCCAGCAGCTGCCTGGCCAGGGCGGCGTAGGTCGCCGGGCGGATCCCGAGCCGGCGGCTGTGCCGGACCACCGCCAGGGCGTCCTTCCTCGGGATGTGGGTGTCGACGTTGCGGGCCGACTCCCGCGACATGGCCAGGTTGAACCGCTGGAACTCGACCAGGTCCGGCGGGTGGGCCACCGGCTCGGAGGCGAACGGGTCGGGCAGGTAGAAGGCGTAGGAGCCCAGGTCGTCGGGGACCGGGTAGCTGTGCAGCGGGGCGCAGACCCCCGCGCTGACCCCGGCGTCGTGCAGCAACGTCCAGATCGGCGGGAACCTCTGGTCAGCCTCGCTCCGGTCCTGCCCGAAGCTGGCGATCAGATGCTGTTCGTCGTTGACACCCCGGTGCAGCGTGGGCCAGGTCGTCCACGGCGACAGGTGCCCCCGGTCGGCCGCCATCGAGGTGAAGCTGTGGGAGCGGTCCAGGACCCGGGCCAGCTCCGAGCCGGGCCGGGCGGCGACGTAGTCGTCGAGGATCTCCCAAGGGACCTCGTTCAGCTCGAACAGCACAATGGCCCGTCGCATTGCTGGAAGCTACTCGGATGGTGCCCAGCAGAGCAATCCAGGTCCCTACGGCGGGGCCGGGAGGGTGAAGGCGGCCCGGAACCGCTCGAGGGCCTGGACCGGGTCGCCGGACGCCCAGGCCTCGAGGCCGACGACGCCGGTGTAGCCGAGCCGGTCGAGGGCGGCCGCGACCGCGGGGTAGTGGATCTCCCCGGTGCCCGGCTCGCGGCGGCCGGGGACGTCGGCGACCTGGATCTCCCCGACCAGCGGCAGGGCCCGCTCCACCAGCTGGATCAGGTTCCCTTCGCCGATCTGCGCGTGGTACAGGTCGAGGTTCAAGCGTAGATGTGGGCTGCCCACGGCCTCGACGAGGGCGAGGGTGTCGGCGGCGCTGGCGAACGGGGTGCCGGGGTGGTCCACGGCGGTGTTGAGGTTCTCCAGCGTGAAGACCCGCCCGGCGCGCTCGCCCAGCTCGGCCAGTCGGGTCAGGGTCCGGGCGGCGTGGAGCCACATCGCCGGGGTGGCCACCTCCGAGGCCACGACGGGGAGGCCCTCGGCGTCGAGCCCGGTGCCGTGGACGTTGAGGCGCGGGCAGTCGAGCCGCTCGGCGACCTGCAGGGACCGCTCGGCGGTGCGCAGCAGCTCGCCGGCGCCGTCGGGGTCGGCCAGGGTGCCGCGGACATACCCGGTCATCGACGAGAAGGTCGCGCCGGTCCTGGTCAGGGCGTCGAGGTCCTTGGTGGTCCAGTCCCAGAGCTCGACCTCGAACCCGAGGTCGGCGATCCGCCGGACCCGCTCCTCGAACGGCAGGTCGAGGAACACCATCTCCGCGGACGCCGCCAGCCGGAACCGGCTCACGTCGCGACCTCGTCGATCCGGACCGGGCGGCCGGCGCCCACCGACTCGGCGGCGGCCAGCGCGATCGCCAGCGCGGCCCGGGCGTCCTCGCCGCCGGCCGGGACCGGCGCCCCGGTGCGGACGGCCTCGGTGAAGGCGGCCAGCTCGGCCACATACGCGCTGGCCAGGAGCTCCTGGTCGCTGCGGACGGTCTCGACCGACCGGCCGGCCGCCCCGGAGAAGACCATCCCGGTGCGGCGGCCGTCGCCCATGGTGGCCATCCCCTGGGAGCCGAGGACCTCACCGCGCACGTCGTAGCCGTAGGCGGCCTCGAAGCAGGCCTCCGCGATCCCGATGGCCCCGTTGTCGAAGCGGACCACCACCACGGCGGTGTCGAGCAGCCCGCGGTCGCGCCAGTCGGTCTCGACCAGCGCGTCGGCGGTGGCGTGCACCTGCACCGGCTCGGCCCCCGGGTTGAGGAACCGGAGGGTGTCGAAGTCGTGGATCAGGGTCTCGTTGAAGATCGTGCCCGGTGGCACCCGGGACGGGTCGAACCCGCCGGGGTCCCGGGTCACCGAGCGCAGCAGCCGTGGCGTGCCCAGCCGGCCCTCTTCGAGCAGCGCCCGGGCGGCCTCCCAGTCCGCGGCGAACCGCCGGTTGAACCCGACCTGGAGCACGACACCGGCGGCCCCTGCGGCGCCGATCGCCCGGTCGGCGTCGGCGAGGGTCAGCGCCATCGGCTTCTCGCAGAACACCGCCTTGCCGGCGGCCGCCGCGGCCACGACCAGGTCGGCGTGGAACCGGGCCGGGGCGGCGATCACCACCGCCTCGACCGCCGGGTCGGCGAGCGCCTCCGCCGGGTCGGTGGACGCGCGCTCGGCTCCCAGGGCGGCGGCCAGCCGCTCCGCGGCGCCGGGGGCCGGGTCGGCGACCGCGACCAGCCGCGCCCCCGGGATCCGCCGCGCCAGCGTCTCCCCGTGGAACGACCCCATCCGCCCCGACCCGATCAGGGCCACCCCGACCGGCTCGCCTCCCGTCACCACGCGCATGCGCCACCCTCCGGCCTAGAACGTTCCCTTCCGCCGAGGAGGTTGACGGGCGGGCCGCCCCGTGTCGACGTCGCGGGCGTCTGTGACCTCGACGAGGAGCGCCGCGAGCCGGCCCGGCTGCGACACGTTCGGGCAGTGGCCCGAGGGGAGCTCGACCGGCTCCACCCCCAGCCGTTCGCGCGCCATCCGCCGCTGCCACTCGGGCCGGATCGTGCGGTCGTGGGCGGCGACGACGTAGGCCGACGGGATCTCCGGCGCCAGCGGGAGCCGCTGGCCGAAGACGCCGAGCGGCAGGAAGAGCCGGCGGGTCGACAGTGCCCACTCGAGCGTCGCCTCGTCCGCGTCGTGGTAGAGGAACGCGGCGGCGACGGCATCGTCCTCGGTCGGGTCCTTCCCGATCCAGTCGGGGTGGAAGGCCGCCCGCAGGTGGCGGTTGGTGTCCTCGAGGAAGCTCGCCTCCGGGTCCGGCACCCAGGCCGCCAGCCAGACCTGGTGGCTGGCCCGCAGCGCGCGTGCGGCCGCCGGGAGGAGCGGCCCCGAGCCGGAGTGGGCGAGCACGACCGGCGCGGCGACCGCGCCGACCTGGCGGCGGATGTGCTCGGCGTGGTCGGCGGCGAGGAGGCCGGGGTCGCTCATCAGCTCGACCGCGTGGGCCGTCCGCCCGCGCTCGCCGAGCGCGCGCACGACCCGCTCCCAGCCGGCGGCGCCCTGCCCCGTGCTGTGGATCAGGACGACGTCGCGCCCCGCAGCCTCCTGTCGGGTCATCGTCCCCGACGATACGGCCCCGGCGGCGACGGGACCGCGGATTCCGCCACGGGCGGACCGCGGCGTGTCATGAGGGGACCGCCCGGGCGGACTCGGGCAGCAGGAGCACGGCACCGACCAGGAAGCACAGGGCGCCGAGGGCCGTGAAGGCGTTGGCGGCGGCCAGGTCGACGACGCTCCCGGTCGCGGGGACGACATAGGCGGCGACGGCCGAGATCCCGAAGGCGACGCATCCGGCGAGGTTGACGGCGGCGATCCTCGCCTCGAGGCTGCGGCCCGGCCGGCACGCGAGACCGCCGCAGACCTCGACGTACGCCAGGTAGCCGGAGACGAGGAAGCACGCCGAGCCGAGCGCGTCGGGTCGCCAGACCAGCTGGTCGTAGGTCGGCTGGTCGAGCCCCGTCTGCATCGCCCGGAAGGTGTCCCGGTTGAACAACAGCGTGCCGACGAACTGGAGCACACTGCTCCACCAGTCGATCCGTCGCGGCTCGAAGGCGAGCAGGCGGAGCCGCCGCTGGTGCCCGCCGCCCGGTCCACGGTCGGCGTTGAAGGTCTCGAGGCACTGGAGGGTGGCCGCCGAGGTGAAGAAGATCGAGCCGACGAAGAACACCAGCCCGTCGACGCCCGACCCGACGAGCTCGACGAACCCTGGGAACGGGGCGATCAGGAAGCAGGTGGACCCGACGGCGAACAGGATCCCGATCCACCACGACGCCCGCTCCGGCGCCCACCAGACGCGCTCGTGTCCCGGTGCGGCGCGCGAGATCCGCGACGCATGCTTGCGATGCGCCCGCGACGACCAGGTGGTGGTGCCGCCGTCGGGGCGGCGGAAGGTGAGGTGGGTGGTGAACGGGCCGACCGCCCGGCGGTCGACCGTCGTCCACCCCTGGGGGGCCTCGGGGTACGAGCTCATGCCCGGTTCATGACGGTGCAGGACCGGGTTGTCGGGGTGCTGGTGGCGCAGGGTGCTGACGTCGGTCGAGTAGAACAGCGAGCGGGACTGCCCCTCACTCGAGTAGCGGAACGCCCAGACCCGCTGCCCGTCGGTGGTGGCCACCGTCATCTGCATCGGATGCTCGACGCCGTGCCGCCTCCCGACGTCCTCGATCAGCCCGACCGCCCGCTGGACGGCGGCCGGGGGGTCGTCTTCGAGCCCGAGGGTGAGCGCCAGGAAGAAGAACGTCTCGGAGTCGGTCGAGCCCTCGATCTGGGGGTACAGCGATGGGTCGACGGCCAGCGTGAGCTCGCGCTTGACCAGGTGGAAGTCCCGGATCACGCCGTTGTGCATCCAGAGCCAGCGGCCGTGGCGGAACGGATGGCAGTTCGTCAGCTGCACCGGTGAGCCCGACGAGGCGCGGATGTGGGCGAACACGAGCGGCGACCGGATGTGCGCGGACAGGTCCCGGAGATTCCGGTCGTTCCAGGCCGGCTCGACGCTGTGGAACACCCCCGGAGACTCGCCGACGCCGTACCAGCCGATCCCGAACCCGTCACCGTTGGTCGTCTCCGCGCCCAGCCGGGAGTGGAGGCTCTGGTCGATCAGCGAATGCTGCGGCTCCAGGAGCAGCTCCTTGATCAGCACCGGAGAGCCGGAGTAGGCAAGCCAGCGGCACACCGTCGCCCCCTCGCTAGTGGTGGAACCCCGAGGCGTTGGCCCCGTCGTGCACCGGCGCCGGCTGCCTCTGGAGGCGCGGCAGCTGCCGCTTCAGGTCGCCCACGAGCAGGTCCGCCAGGTCGTGGGTGAAGCCGCGCCGGACCACGACCCGGAGCGCCGCCAGGTCCTCCCGGTTCTTGGGGAAGCTGTACGCCGGCACCTGCCAACCACGCTCGCGCATCGCGTTCGAGACGTCGAAGACGGTGAAGTTGTCCACCTCGTCTCGCACCTTGAACGCGAACACCGCCAGCTCGTCGCCCTTGGTGAGCAGCTCGAAGGGGCCCAGCTCGGCGATCTGCCCGGACAGGCGGGTGGCGACGTCGCGGGCGTACCCCTGCACGCTCCGGTAGCCGTCGAACCCGAGACGGAGGAAGTTGTAGTACTGGGCCACGACCTGGGCGCCCGGCCGCGAGAAGTTGAGGGCGAAGGTCGGCATGTTGTCGCCCAGGTAGTTGACCCAGAAGATCAGGTCCTCGGGCAGGGCCTCGGGGTCCCTCCAAACGACCCAGCCGACGCCCGGGTACACGAGCCCGTACTTGTGGCCCGAGGCGTTGATCGAGGCCACCCGCGGCAGCCGGAAGTCCCAGGCCAGGTCCGGGTCGACGAACGGTGCCACGAACGCGCCGGAGGCGCCGTCGACGTGGACGGGAACGTCGATGCCGGTCTCGGCCTGGTAGGCGTCGAGGGCCTCGCAGATCTCCTTCACCGGCTCGTAGGAGCCGTCGAAGGTCGAGCCGAGCACGGCGACGACACCGATGGTGTTCTCGTCGCAGCGGGCGACCGCCTCCTCCGCCGACAGATGGAACCGGTTGCCCTCCATCGGGACCAGGCGCATCTCCACGTCCCAGTAGTTGGCGAACTTCTCCCAGCACACCTGGACGTTGATGCCCATGACGAGATTCGGCCTGCCGGCGGGCTCGCCGGCGGCCGCGCGCCGGCGCTGCCAGCGGCGCTTGAGCGCCAGCCCGCCGAGCATCGCCGCCTCGCTCGACCCGGTCGTCGAGCAGCCGGTGGCCGCCTCGGCGTCCGGCGCGTGCCAGAGGTGGCTGAGCATGGCCACGCAGCGCGACTCGAGCTCCGCCGTCTGCGGGTACTCGTCCTTGTCGATCATGTTCTTGTCGACGCACTCGGCCATCAGCTTCTCGGCCTGCGGCTCCATCCAGGTGGTGACGAAGGTGGCCACGTTGAGACGCGCGTTCCCGTCCAGCATCAGCTCGTCGTGGATGATCTGGTAGGCGACATCGGGCGACAGCTCGCCCCGCGGCAGCTCGTGCCGGGGGATCGTCCGGGACTCGAGGCCGAACAGCGGCGCCACCGCGAGATCGTCGGTCGGCTCTCGCGAAGCCTTCGGGTGCTTGAGCGTCACACTGTCCCCCTTGGTCACCTGGCCTGTGCTTCTTCCACCAAGGGTGCGGCGGATCAGGGCGCATGTCGTCACCCGAGGAGGATGATTCCCATGAAAGGATCACCGCATGAAGATCAGACGACAGATCGTCGTGTTCGACGCCGCCGACCTGGCCGCCGAGAGCGGCTTCTGGGCTGGGCTGCTGGGGGGCACGGTCGACGCCGAGGACGACTGGCACAGCGTGATCGTCGACGGCGAGTGGCGCCTCGGCGTCCAGCTCGCCCCCAACCATGTCCCCCCCGACTGGCCGGACGGGACACCCCAGCAGCAGCTGCACCTGGACGTGTGGGTCGACGACCTCACGGCCGCCCACGAGAAGGCGATCTCCCTGGGCGCGCGGCTCCTGCAACCGGCCGACGACCCCGAGGCGGCCGAGGTCTTCCAGGTCTACGCCGACCCCGCCGGGCATCCGTTCTGCCTCTGCTGGGCAGCGGCCGACGCCTGAGCTGCCATGGGCGGGGATGGTGAGCTGGCCCGGGGCCGCGAGGCGGCCGCGCGGCTGGCGTGGGCGGAGGCCTACACCGCCTTGTCCCTTGCCGACAGCTCGTCGGCCCTGGCCGGGGAGGATCTGGAGCTGCTGGCCACCGCGGCCTATCTCCTCGGCCGGGTCGAGGACTGCCTGCGGGCGCTGCAGCGGGCTCAGCGGCTCCATGCCGAGCACGGCGATCTCCGGCGGGCCGCGCGGTGCGCGTTCTGGCTGGCGTTCCACCTGATCAACCAGGGCGAGCTCGCGCAGGCCAGTGGTTGGCTGGCCCGGGCCAACCGGCTCCTGGAGGACGAGCAGGAGTGCGCCGAGCGCGGCTACCTGCTGGTCCCGGTCGCGCTGCGGCAGCTGGTGGCCGGTGACTACGCGGAGGCGGGGCGGACGGCCGATCGGGCGGCCGCCATCGGCCGGCGCGCCGGCGACGCCGACCTGGTCACGCTCGCGCTGGTCCTCCACGGCCGGGCCCTGGTGCGGGCGGGCCGGGTGGGCGAGGGCCTGGTGCTGCTGGACGAGGCGATGGTGGCGGTCGTGGCCGGCGAGCTGTCGCCCCCCGTCGCCGGCACGGTGTACTGCTCGGTGATCGATGCCTGCCAGGAGATCATGGAGTGGCGCCGCGCCCAGGAGTGGACCGCCGCGCTGACGGCCTGGTGCGGCAGGCAGCCGGACATGGTCACCTTCACCGGCCAGTGCCTGGTCCACCGGGCCGAGCTCCTGCAGCTGCACGGGGCATGGCCGCAGGCCGTCGAGGAAGCCAGGCGAGCGGGTGAGCGGCTGGTGCTGGGCGCCGACAGCCACGCCACCGGCGCGGCCCTCTACCGGCAGGCGGAGGTCCACCGGGTCCGGGGGGACCTCACGGCCGCGGAGGACGCCTACCAGCAGGCCAGCCTCCAGGGCCTGGAGCCGCAGCCGGGACTGGCGCTGCTGCGGCTGGCCCAGGGCAGGACCGACGCGGCCGCGGCGGCGATCCGCCGGGTCGTCGCCGAGACCTCCGAGCGGTTCCAGCGGGCCAGGCTGCTGCCCGCCCAGGTCGAGATCCTGCTTGCCGCCGGCGAGGTGGGGGCGGCCCGCGACGCCGCCGACGAGCTGACCGGGATCGCCGAGGGCTACGACACGCCGGCCCTTCGCGCGGTGGCGGACCACGCCCACGGCGCGGTGCTGCTGGCCGAGGGCGACGCCCGCGCCGCCGTGGTCGCGCTGCGCCGCGCCGGCCAGGTGTGGCGGGAGCTGGAGGCGCCGTACGAGGCCGCCCGGGTGCGGGTGCTGGTCGGGCTCGGCTGCCGGGCGCTGGGGGACGAGGAGGCGGCGGCGATGGAGCTGGACGCCGCCCGCGGCGTGTTCGCGCAGCTCGGCGCCGCGCCGGACCTGGCCCGGCTGGAGACGCTCGCCGGGGGCGGCGGCGGTTCCAAGGGGCATGGGCTGACCGCGCGTGAGCTGCAGGTGCTCCGGTTGCTGGCGGCCGGCAAGACCAACCATGCCATCGCCAGCGACCTGGTCCTGGCCGAGAAGACGGTCGACCGGCACGTGAGCAACATCTACGCCAAGCTGGGCGTCTCCTCGCGCGCCGCCGCCACCGCCCACGCCTACCAGCACCGGCTCCTCTAGCCACGGCTGGGGGGAACTCCCCATGTGCCGCTGGCCCTGGTTGGGGGGTTTCCCCGAAGGCGCCCGGCCGGCCCGCCACTAGCCTCCAGCCCAGACGCACACCCGGCACGGGAGCGGAGGCACCCATGAGCAGGCAGTTGACGCGCACCGAGCAGACCCATCCCGTCGAGGTCCGGCAGGTGTACGAACGCGTCCTGGCCGGGTCGTCGGTGCGCGGCCGCCCGGTCGAGGTTGGCGCCGGCGGCCGGGTCCATCTGCTGGAGAAGGGCGAGGGGCCGCCGGTCGTGCTGCTCCACGGCACGGGGAACGCGGCGGGGTTCCTGCTGCCGCTGCTGCACGAGCTCCAGGGGGTCCGCGCGATCGCTCCCGACCTGCCCGGGGTGGGGCTCAGCGACCCGATCGACCTTCCGGCGGATCGCTACCGCGAGACCGCGGTCGCCTGGCTGGACCGCCTGCTCGACACCCTGGAGCTGGACGCCACCACGCTGGTTGGCCACTCGGGGGGCGGGGTGTGGGCGCTGTGGTACGCGCTGGCCCACCCGGACCGGGTCAGGCGGCTCGTGCTGATCGGCCCGCCCGCGCTCCCGAAGACCAGCTGCCCGCTGCCGATGCGCCTGGTCGCCACGCCCGGGGTGGGAGCGCTGCTGCCGCGGCTGGCCCCACCCACCCCGAAGTCGGTGCTGCGGTTGGCGAGCGTCATGGGCGAGCAGGCGACCCTCGCCCGTCGCCCGGACCTGATCGACCTGTTGGTGGCCCTGGGCCGGGACCCGGTCACCGACCGAGCCGCCAAGGCGGAGATCCGCCTGCTGGTCTCGCCGTTCGCCTTGCTGTCGCGTTCCGGGTTCCGCGGTCGTTCACGGGTGCGACCCGACGAGCTGCGCCAGGTGGCCATGCCGACGCTGGTCGTCTGGGGCGAACGGGACCCGCTCGGCGGCGTCGCCGTCGCCCGGGCGATCACCGACCTGATCCCCCACGCCCGCCTGGAGGTGCTGCCCACCGGCCACGGACCATGGCTCGGGGAGCCCGCGAAGACCGCCGCGACCATCGTCGACTTCGTCCACTGACGCCCGCCGCCAGGAGGAGATTTCCCCACAGCACGCGGACGGCGATGCCGGGACGCAGGAGGGACTGGGGTGGCGCGACCAGGCCGGCGACCCGGACAAAGGCGCCGGCGAGCCTGGCATCGCGGGCGGCGGCGGCATGGAGCCGGGCGATGTAGGCGTTGACCAGCCGGGTGGTTGGGGTTCGCCGGCCCTGGACGCCGGGGAACACGAGGTCGCCGCCGGCCGCGATGTCCCACGGCACCTGCACGATGCGGGCCAGGTCGCGGAAGAGGCGGCGCGGACGCGGCGCGGCGCCGCGCTCCAGGTGGCGCCGCAAGGTGAGCGCCTCCAGCGCGGCCACGCTCATGCCCTGGCCGTAGATGGGGTTGAAGCTGGCGACCGCGTCGCCGGTCACGAGCAGGCCGTCGGGGAAGCGGTCGAGCCGTTCGTAGCGGTGCCGGACGCTGGCCGGGAAGCGGAAGCCGACGGGGTCGTCGAGTGGCGCGGCGTCACGGATGGCCTGGTAGATGTCGGGGAACCGAAGCGACCGGGCGAAGGCCAGGAAGCCGTCGGGGTCGATCGGCGGGTGGTCCCCCAGGATCCCGGCCAGCGTCAGCATCCACCGGTCGCCTTCCAGCACCTGGAGGGCCCCGGCCCGAGGATGCTCGGGGGTGGCGCCGTGCAGGATGGCCAGGTCGCCGTCCAGGGCATCGGGCGGCAGCCGGTAGGTCCGGGTCGCATAGCCCAGCCCGATCCGCACCTGCTCGGTCTCCGGCCGCGGGTACCCGAGCCCTTGCAGCCACAGCGGGGTGCGGGAGCCACGGCCGGTGGCGTCGACCACAAGGTCGGCGTCGAGCACCTGCTCGGCGCTGCCGTCGGCCCGGCGGAGCAGGCGCGCGCCGGTGACGCGGCGACCGTCGGGTGTCGCGGCCAGCCCGACGATGTCGCAGGAGTCCAGGAACGCCACGTTGGGCAGTGCCCGCACCCTGGCCCGCGCGTGGGCCTCGAGCACCGGCCGGCTGGCGCACAGCAGGCCCAGTCCGGTGGGCGCCTGGCGGAGCCGGTGGCCGCTGAAGTACAGGCGCGCATCGGCCAGCATGTCCCCGGCCGGCACCCCGTGCGCGATCAGCTCGGCGGTGAGCCCGGGGAAGAGTTCCTCCAGGGCCTGCTGCCCGCGGGCCAGCAGCGCGTGGGCGTGGCGTCCCTGGGGGACGCCACGCCGGTGCATGGCCAGCTCGGGCAGCTCGTCGCGGTCGACCACCGTCACCTGCCCGTACGCGTCGGCCAGCACCCGGGCGGCCAGCAGCCCGGCTATGCTTGCCCCGAGCACCACCGCGCGGTCTCCGATCTGCCTTCCCATCGCAGCCACCTCCTCGGTCACGGGGAGGCTGCGCGCAGCGGTTGCTCGGTTGCCAGACCAGAAGCTGCCCGGTTGTGCTCAGTGGTGCTCGGCGCTGCCGTAGACCT
>CALGFH010000220.1 GCA_937881255.1 uncultured Actinomycetes bacterium | reverse complement strand
GCGTCGGCCTGGGCGGCCTGGGTGCCGGCCACGGTGCCGCCAAAGGAGGTCAGGGCATCGTCGGTCAGGCTGCCGTACCAGGCGGTGAGGCCGCCCACGAGGTGACCGGCATCGGGATTGCGCAACGCGGTCACCGGATGGGCGAACCGGTGGGCGCGCAGGCGCTCGGTGATGGCGTCGACATAGCCACAGGACGGCCAGATCAGATCCTGCTCACCGCAGGCGAGCAGGACCGGCCCACCGATGCGCTCCACCGGGATGACCGCCCCTGCCTTTTCGGGCGGGTTGGGCGCCCGAACTCCGAAGGGCTCACGGCCGGGAGGGGCCGGCCCCCCAGCGTCCAGGCCGGTCTGCCGGTGTCGGGCCCGGCCGCCGAGTTGACCACCGAGCTGGGTACTCCGGCGATGACGCCGTTGACCAGCCGGGGGAAGTAGGCGCTGAGCAGCAGCGCGGCCTCGCCGCCCCGCGACTCCCCGACGACCAGGACATGGTCCGGATCCACCCCGGGTTGGGCGCGCAGCACCCTGAGTGCCTTGGCGAAGTATTCCAGGGGAATGTTGTGCAGGGTCTGGGGCAGGCCCGGCGCCTTGAAATACGCCAGGGCCAGGCTCGGATAGCCGCGGGCCGCCAGCAGCGCCGCCACGCTAGTCATCCGGCCCCCGCCGGAGCCGCCGAACACCAGCACCGGGGGACCTATAGATATAGATACGTTGTGCCTGGTGGGGACAGGTGCTCCCTCTCCCAGCGCCCGCAGGTCACTCCACATCGCCGTCTACCTGCATCTATGTGCCAAGCATGCCACGTCATTGACTCCGTCAGGAGTCCTGTCATCTCTCTGGTGGGGGAGGGACGGTGGCACCAAGGCCGTCGAGGAGCACGGCGCTGACGGCCGCGCCGGGCCAGGCGAACCACGGCCGGGAGCGCGGGTGTCCCGAACGCGGGTCGCTGGCTTCGGGGAGAGCTCCGTCCCAGAGCGCGACCGCCACAAGTGCCTGCTGGGCCGCCGCTGCCGCGTCCGCCTGGCCGGTGGACTGGCCGACCAGCCAGCTCTGGATGTGGCCGAGCGGCCAGGACCCTGGGGTGTGGAGCGAGCCGAGCCCGCCGTGCGGGCCCTGGGCGAAGCCGGGGTTGGCCGGCTGGAAGGCGAACCGCATGGTGGCGCGCCACACAGGGTCGTCCGGCTCGCAGAACCCCCATGCGGAGGCGAGCGCCATGGGCAGGTCGTTGGCATCGTGGTAGTCGAGCTTCCCTCCGGCCAGGTCGGTGGCGTAGGCATAGCGGGACGGGGCGCTGTCGACTAAGACCTGGTGACGGCGGACCGCATCACGGATCGAGCGGGCCAGCCGGCCGAGCCTGCCGCTGCCGACGCCGAGGCGGTCGAGCCGCATCAACGTGTACCAGGCGAGCAGCTGGCAGGCGGTCTGGTACGGAAAGTGGAGTGGGTCGTCGGCAGGGGTCTCCTCCGTCGCGTACAACGCCGCACCAGCGGCCTTGCGGCCCTCGATCGCCTGGAGAGCCCGCTCCACGGCCCCACGGTAGCGTTCCAGGAGCGGCCACTCCGCGGTCAACTCGACGTAGTCGGCCAGCTCCAGCAGGGGGTAGAGCTGCTGGTCGAGCTGGAAGGCCTGGTCTTTGCGCTGGCCGCCCACCAGGTGGGAGCGCGCCCACCACCCCTCTGGTCGGTCGGCCACCTCGAACAGCCAGGCCAGGTGCCGACGGACCAGCCGGGCCGGCTCCCGGTTCCGGGTCGCCGTGGTCCAGGCAAGCAGCGCCCTGGCGGCGAAGTAGCCATCGCGGGTCCAGGCCAGGGGCAGGATGCGGTGGTCGGTGACCAGGCAGGTCGCACTGCCGACCGGGATGGCGCAGCAGGCAAGCACGTAGCCGACCCCGCGGCGGGCCACCGGGTCCAGCGGGCCGAGCTGCCGCGGCCAGCCGGCCCAGCGGTCGCGCCAGCGTGCCCGGGCACCCTCAAGCGCCGCGTCCGGGTCAAGCAACGCCAGCCGCCGCGCCGCGGCCCGCGCCCGTCCCGGGTCAGGTCCCAACCCGAGCACCACCAGCCGGCCGCCGGGGAGGAGGGGCGCGCTGACCGCGGCACGGCCGGCTCGAAGGGTCACCCGAGCCGCCGGCGCGAGGTCGCCGGCGAGCGCTACCGCCCAGCCGAGGGCCTGGTCGGCCAGCACCACCTCCGAGCCGGTCGAGCGGGCCGACAGCCGCTGTGGCAGCTCGGGCAGCGGCCCGCCCTCGGTGAGCTGAGCATAGGCGGCGCGGGCGAGACGCACCGTGCCGCGCCAGGCAAGCGGCGGAGGCGACCGGCCGGGCAGGAGGACCTGCACCACCCCGGATACACCGTCAATGTCGTCGGGGTGGGGGACGAGTGTGGCCAGGGCCGGGCGCGCGACGCCGGCCAGGCCGGTGATGGGAAGCGCGTGCTCCGCCAGCCAGGCCGGGGCGACGCCGGTGGCCGTCCTGGCGCCCGGCCCCGCCGCGGCGGCCGGCCGGAGCCCAAAGGCCGCCGCATTCCGTGCTGACAGCCGGCGGCGCCAGCGGCGGACCGCCGCCTGGTCGTGGCGCCATGACTGCGGGAGCGGGGGGTGGGCGTGCAGCGTCACGGTCCCGTGTTCCGGGTGGCCTTGGCTCACCGCGACCAGGCGGCCGTAGGCGTCGACGCTGGCGCTCACGCCGGCCTCGCCGACGTCCAGCGGCTTGTACGGTCGAGTCGAGTCCAGGAGCTGCAGGGCGTCATCCGCCGGCCCGCCGCCATCCGGGACGCCGACCGGAAAACTCGACGTTTGGGGCAACCACGCCACGAAACAATAGAACCACAGCGCAGGATGCCCGCGCGGGCTCCCGGTCCTCCCAGCGGCACTCCGGAGAGCAGTCCTGACCATGGACGGCAGGCGGCCCGAGGTGTTGACGTCGGTATCCCTCACCCGCCGGCAGGCGCTGCAGCTGGCCGCCGGCGCGACCGTGCTGGGCCTCACCGGCTGCGCGCCCAGCGCCAGGGAGGCGACCGAGGAGCAGAGTCAGGGCTCCCTGGTGATGATCTCGACCCAGTTCCAGCCGGTGGCAGAGGGCGAGAAGATGCGCTCGGCCGTCCTGGCGGGGTTCGGGCGCAAGGTCGAGTTCCTCGGCGAGGAGCAGGGCCCCTTCGAGGACCGCATCCGGGCCGAGGCCCAGGCCGGCAAGGGCAGCGTCGCGGTGATCGGCGGACAGCACGGCGACCTGGCCGGCCTCGCCGCCGACCAGCTGCTCACCGACCTGAGCGACCTCACCCAGGAGCTGTCGGGCCGCGGCTTCCACCCCGACTACCTGGAGCTCGCCAAGGTCGGCGGCGACACGCCCGCGTACATCCCCTGGGCGCAGGCCAGCTACCTGATGACCGCCCGCAAGGAGGCCGTCGACCTGTTGCCCTCCGGCGCCGACGTGAACAGCCTCACCTACGAGCAGCTGACTGCTTGGGGGCAGCGCATCCAGCAGCAGGAGGGCTCCCGGCGGCTCGGCTTCCCAGCTGGTGAGATGGGCCTGCTCAACCGGTTCTTCCAGGGCTACTCCTACCCGAGCTTCACCGGCGCGCTCAACACCAGGTTCGCCAGTTCCGAGGCGGAGGCCATGTGGGAGTGGATGCGCGGCGCGTGGGCTCAGGCCAACCCCCAGTCGACCGGGTACGCGTTCATGCAGGAGCCGCTGCAGGCGGGCGAGGTGTGGGTGGCCTGGGACCACCAGGCCCGGCTCATCGAGGCGCTCAAGGCCTCCCCCGACGACTTCGTCGCCTTCCCGGCCCCGACCGGCCCCAAGGGCCTGGGGTTCATCCCGGTGCTCACGGGCCTGGCGATCCCGAAGACCGCACCGGACATGGACGGCGCCAAGGACCTGATCCGCTACCTCACCGACCCGAAGCAGACCGCCACGGTCGCCCGCGAGCTCGGCTTCTTCCCCCCGACCGCACAGCAGCAGCTCCCCGAGGACCTCGAACCCGGCATCAGGGCCGAGGCCGACGCGATCGCGGCCCAGAGCACCAGCCAGGCCAAGGTCACCTCGCTGCTGCCGGTCGGCCTGCGGGACAAGTCCAACGCCTACAACGATGTGTTCCGCACCACCTTCGACGGGATCGTGCTCAAGCGCAGGGACGCGAGGCAGGTGCTGGCCGGCAAGGCCAAGGAGCTGCAGGAGGTGCTCGACTCGGTGAAGGCGCCGTGCTGGCGGCCGGACCCGGAGAGCTCCGGCACCTGCCAGGTCGGCTGAGCGGGGCCGGAGGTGGCCACCACCACCGCGGCCAGTGTGGCGACCCGGCGCCGCCTCGGCTGGGCGCCGTACGCCCTGCTCGCGCCCAGCCTGGTCTACCTCGCCGTCTTCTTCGCCCTGCCGATGGTCAACGCGTTCGGGCTCGCGTTCCAGGGCGACGAGGGCGGCTACAGCCTGGAGCCCATCCGGCGCATGCTCGGCGACGAGCGCTTCGCCAAGGCCCTGACCACCACCCTGCTGCTGGTGGTCATCATCGTCCCCATCCAGTTCGTGGTGGCGATGGGCATGGCCCTGGTCGTCAACGCCCGCCTGAAGGGCACCGACCTGTGGCTGTACGTCTTCGCCCTGCCACTGGGGGTCAGCGAGCTGGCCGCCGGGATCGTGTGGTTCTCGATCTTCACCGAGCAAGGCTGGCTGAACAGCCTGCTCACCCAGGTCGGCATCCTCGACCGGCCGTTCATCTTCCTCGACTACCAACGGCCGACCCTGCTGATCTTGACCATCGTCGTCGCCGAGGCCTGGCGGGCCACCTCGATCGTCATGATCATCCTGGTCGCCGGGCTGCAGGGGATCCCGAGGGACTACCTTGAGGCAGCCGACGTGTTCGGGGCGACCGCCTGGCAGCGCGTGCGCCACGTGATCCTGCCGCTGCTCAAGCCCAGCATCCGGGTCGCGTTGATCCTGCGCACGATCCTCGCCTTCCAGGTGTTCGCCACCGTGATCGCGCTCGCCGGCAGCGCCACCAATGTCCTCGCGGGCGAGGCCTACCGCTGGTACCAGAACCTGCGCGATGCCCGCGTGGCCGCCGCCTACGCCTCGCTGATCCTGATCCTGTCGGTCGTGTCGACGATCTTGTTCCTGCTGCTTCTGCCGACCGAGGAGGACAGACCGACATGACAGGGGCGCGTCGATGAGCGCCGTCGAACAGGCCCAGGCCGAGCCCGGGCCCGAGGCTGCCCTGGCCCGACCCGCCGACCGGCCCGATCGCAGCCCGGCGGCCCGGCGCCGACGCCGCGTCCGGGCGCTCACCTACGCCGTGGCGGTCCTGCTATCGCTGTTCGTGCTGGTCCCGATCTACTTCATCACCGTCACCGCCTTCACCCCGCGGGAGGTCAGCTACGACTTCCCCAAGCCGTTCATCCCCGGGACGGTGTCGGCGGAGACGGTCCGGTTCTTCGCCGACTCCACCGGCGTGACGGCGGCGCTGTGGCGCTCGGTCGTGGTGGCCGCGCTGACCCTGGTGCTGTCGACCCTGCTTGGCGCCCCGGCCGGCTACGCGCTGGCCCGCTTCGCGTTCCGCGGCAAGAGCACCTACCGCCTGCTGATCCTGTCCACCCGCGCGTTCCCGATCGTGATCCTGTCCATCCCGCTGGCGGTCACCTTCATCACCTGGGGCATCTACGACACCACCTACAGCGTCGCCCTGATGCACACCGGGCTGGCGCTGCCATTCACGATCCTCATCACCTCGAGCATCTTCGTGTCGGTCCCGCGCGACCTGGAGGAGGCCGCGCGGACGCTCGGCTGCACACCCCTTGGGGCGTTCGTCAAGGTCGTGCTGCCGCTCGCCCTGCCGGGGCTGGCCGCCGCGGCCATCTTCACCTTCGTGCTGTCGTGGAACGAGGTGTTCGCGGCCGTGATCCTCACCCTGCGGCAGCGCACCCTGCCCGCGCTGGTGCTGGCCGCGCTGAACACCTCCCCGTTGCCGTTCCGCTTCGCGGCGGCGTGGTTCATGCTGGCGCCGTCGCTGGTGGTGATCTTCGTCATCCGCCGCTACCTGCTTGGCCTGTGGGGCCGCGTGGCTCGCTAGAAGAGGGGTGCTAGGCCGTGGCCGAGATCCGCCTGGAGGGCGTCAGCAAGGTCTTCGACAAGACCGTCGCCGTCGACGACGTCCAACTCCACGTTGCCGATGGCGAATTCATGGTGCTGCTTGGCCCGAGCGGCTGTGGCAAGACGACGTTGCTGCGCCTGCTGGCCGGCCTGGAGTACCCGAACGGCGGCCGCGTCCGCATCGGCGACACCGACGTGACCGACCTGCCACCTCGCAAGCGCGACCTGGCGATGGTGTTCCAGAGCTACGCCGTCTTTCCGCATCTGACCGTGTTCGACAACATCGCCTTCGGCCTGCGCATGCGCAAGGTCGACCGGGCCAAGGTGCACGAGCGGGTCGAGCGGGCCGCCACCCTGGTCGAGCTCGGCGACCTGCTGGGCCGCTACCCGGCGCAGCTGTCCGGCGGCCAGCGCCAGCGGGTCGCGGTCGCCCGGGCCATCGTCATGGAGCCGGCCGTGCTGCTGATGGACGAGCCATTGTCCAATCTGGACGCGCTACTGCGGCTCACGTTCCGGGCCCAGCTCAAGCAGCTCGTCGCCGAGCTCAAGACCACCACCATCTACGTCACCCACGACCAGGTGGAGGCACTCAGCCTCGGCAACCGCATCGCGGTGATGAACAAGGGCCGCATCATCCAGTGCGACACACCCGGCACGGTGTACGGCGAACCAGCCAGCCGGTTCGTCGGCGCGTTCATCGGCAACCCCCCGATGAACTTCCTGACCGGGCGGGTGCACCGCAACGGCGGACCGCCGTCGGTGACCGTCGCCGACCACGTCCTGCAGGTCGCCGCCGAGCTGGACGGCGAGCCGGACGGCGAAGTGCTGGTGGGCATCCGGGCGGAGAACATCCGCGCCGAGGTGGAGCCGTTCCCCGACGCCCTGCAGGCCCGCACCCGGGTGGTGGAGCCGCTCGGCTCGCACCTGCTGATCACGGCCGACGTCGGCGAGCAGCCGATCAAGATCACCGCGCCGGCCGACTTCCCGGCGCACCCCAACCGTGAGCTGTGGCTGCGCTTCGACCCCGCCAAGGTGCGGATGTTCCGCCCGAGCTGATGCGGGACCTGTTGTCAGACGGCGTGTCTGGCCACGATATCGACGGCGTGGGTTCGCTTGGCTTCTCCGCGGAAGTGAACACCTTCAGTTGAGCAGTTAAGTGCTCTCCCGACCGCTAGACCCTCCTCGCCCACGGATCCCGTCCACCAGGCCAGCTTCTGGGACATGGCGGATTCGGCCGGGCCGTTGGTGAGCACACCCCTGGAGGGACGTCGAGGGACGCAAGGGATGCGGTGATGTCGACGGGTGCCGGGGAGGAGCAGGAGCGGGGTCGGGAGGCCGAGGTCCCTTCCGAGATTCCCGGGGCGGGCTGGCGGGACATCCTGCTGCGGCTCAAGGACGCCATCCGCGAGGACCGCATCACCCTGATCGCGGCCGGGGTCGCCTTCTACGCCATGTTGGCGCTGTTCCCGGCCATGATCGTGGTGGTGTCGATCTACGGGCTGGTGATGGACCCCGAGGAGATCGCCGCCCAGGTCCGCACCCTGGGCGTCCTGCCCGGCGACGTCCGCTCGATCCTCACCGGCCAGCTCGACGCGCTGGCCCGCGCCCCCAGCGGCCGGCTCAGCCTGAGCCTGGCCTTCGGGGTGCTGGTTGCCCTGTGGAGTGCCTCGGCCGGGATGCGGGCCCTGGTGACGGGCGTGAACGCCGCCTACTCGGAGGCCGAGACGCGCGGGTTCGTGCGCCTGCGGGGGCTCGCGTTCGTGCTCACCCTTGGGGGCAGTCTGGTCACCGTGCTGGCCCTGGCGGTGATCGTGGCCCTGCCGGTCGTAGCCAGGTGGCTGCCCGGACCGGCCGGGCTGCTGGTCTCGGTGCTGCGCTGGCCGCTGCTGGCCGCGGTGCTGATCGGCGGTCTGGCCGTCCTGTATCGGGTCGCCCCGAGCCGCAAGGACGCCCGCTGGCAGTGGCTGAGCTGGGGGTCGGTGGCCGCCACCGGCCTGCTGCTGGTCGCCTCGATGCTGTGCTCGCTGTATGCCAGCTACGCGCCAGCCCAGAACAAGACCTACGGGGCCTTCTTTGGGGTCATCGTGTTGTTGTTCTGGCTGTTCCTGAGCGCGTTCGCGGTCCTGCTGGGGGCGGAGCTGAACGCCGAGCTGGAGCTGCAGACCAGGCGGGACACCACCGTCGGCCCGCCCCAGCCGCTGGGGCGCCGGGGCGCCTATGTGGCCGACCACGTGGCCGACGCACCGGACGCCCCGCCGTGACCGCGATCAGCCGGGAGCTGGCGTGGCCGGCCGGGCCGGGTAGCCCTCGGGCAGGAGGGTGTCGCCGTAGAAGACCTGCCAGTGGTAGTAGCCGAGGAACGCCCGCTGGTTGGCCCGCAGCTGGCCGGCGTAGGCGCTGACCGCGCGCACATAGCGGCGGCTGGGGTTGTAGGCGTACAGGGCGGCGGCCATGTCGGCGGGGGCGCCGTTGGCGGCCAGCAGCCGGGCCGCGGCCAGGATGGCGTCGCCGGTGGCCTGGATGTCGCCGCCGTGGCCGTAGCGCTGCCAGGTGGAGGGCAGGAACTGCATCGGCCCCTGGGCCCCGGCCGAGCTGGTCCCCCGGATCCGGGCCCGCCCTGGTTTCCACCAGGTGAATGGCGGGCCAGGTACTCCCAGGGCACGGCCAGCTTGGCCTGGGCCGCCCGGTAGGCGGCCAGCAGGTGCCCGGCTGGGGCGGGGGCGACGATTCGCCAGCGGGGCAGTCGACCGGCGGGCCGGTTGAGCTTGCGCAGCTCGCT
>CALGFH010000219.1 GCA_937881255.1 uncultured Actinomycetes bacterium | reverse complement strand
ATGGGCGAGCAGCTGGTGGAGACCAACGGACTGAGCAAGACCTACGGCGCGGTCACGGCCGTCGACCGGGTCAGCCTCTCGGTGTGGCGCGGGGAGGTGTACGGGTTCCTTGGCCCCAACGGGGCCGGCAAGACGACCACCCTGCGGATGCTGGCCGGGCTGGTCAGGCCGACCGCGGGGTCGGCCAGCGTCCACGGCGACCAGCCGGGAAGCCCGCGGGCCCTGGCCCGGACGGGTGTGCTGATCGAGTCGCCGCGCTTCTGGCCCTACCTGTCGGGCCGCGACAACCTCCGGGTGGTCGCCCGCTACGCGGGCGTGCCCGACCGGCGGGTCGAGGGCGTGCTGGAGACGGTCGACCTGGCCGGCAGGGGCGGGGACGGGTACGCCGGCTACTCCCTCGGCATGAAGCAGCGCCTCGGGGTCGCCGCCGCCCTGCTCAAGGACCCGGAGCTGCTGATCCTGGACGAGCCGACCAACGGGCTCGACCCGGCGGGCATGCGCGACATGCGGGCCCTGATCCGCGACCTGGGCGAGCGCGGCCACACCGTGCTGCTGTCGTCGCACCTGCTGGGCGAGGTCCAGCAGCTGTGCGACCGGGTCGGGGTGATCTCCGGCGGCCGCCTGCTGGCCGAGAGCACGGTCGACGACCTGCTCGGCCAGGCCGGGCTGCTGGTCAGGGCCGAGCCCGCGGACAAGGCGGGCGAGGTCCTGGAGCGGCTGGCCGGCGCCGGCAACGTCGCCCTGGCCGACGGCGGCTTCCGGCTGCGGACCGCGCCCGAGCAGGCAGGCAGGGTGAGCCGGGCCCTGGCCGACGCCGGCGTGACCCTGACCGAGCTGCGCCCCCTGGAGCGCACCCTGGAAGAGGTGTTCCTGGAGATGACCGGGACCGAAAGGACGGGACGATGATCGCGAGCTTCCAGGCGGAGATCCTCAAGCTGCGCAAGCGGCCGGCGACCTGGGTGCTGCTCGGGGTGGCGCTGGCGCTCACCCAGCTGTTCGGCTACCTGCTCCCCTACTCGAGCTGGGCCACCAGCGACCAGAACTTCCAGACCGAGGGCATGGACCCGCAGGCCGTGCTGGCCGGGACCCTGCCCGGCGAGCTGGTCCCGACCTCGCTCGGCGGCTTCCCGGTGTTCGCGGGCGCCCTCGCCCTGATCCTGGGCGCCCTGGCCATCGGCAGCGAGTACGGCTGGGGAACGATGCAGACCGCCCTGACCCAGCGGCCGACCCGGCTGGCCGTCTACGGCGGCAAGCTGGCCGCCCTCGCCGCCAGCACCCTGGCCATCGTGCTGGCCACCTTCGCCCTGAACGCCGCCGTGGCCGGGGTGATCGCCACCGTGGAGTCGCGGCCGCTCGACTACCCGTCGCTGGCCGAGCTGGCCCAGGGCATCGGGTCGGGCTGGCTGATCCTGGGGATGTGGTCCGGCCTCGGGGCCCTGCTCGGGTTCGCGTTCCGCGGGGTGGCCCTGCCCATCGGCCTGGGCGTGGTCTGGGTGCTGGCGGTCGAGGGCCTGGTCTCGGCGGTCGCCGACAGCCTGCTGACCTCGCTCCAGCCCCTGCGCAACCTGCTCCCCGGGGTCAACGCCGGCTCCCTGGTCTGGTCGCTGGCCCCCGGCGGCGGGGCGAGCGGCGAGGCCCCGCCCGGGGTGGTCGACGCCGTCGCCGGCGGCCGGGCCACCCTCTCCCTGGCCGTCTACGTGGCCGCGTTCATCATGCTGGGGGCCCTGCTGGTCCGCCGCCGGGACGTGACCTGAGGCGGGTGGCGCGCACCACGACGCCGACGGCGAGCAGGCCAAGGGCCAGGCCGGCCAGGCCCACCCAGATGAAGGCGCCCGGGTCGCCCGTGTCGGCGGTGGGTTCGGCGGGCGGGCCGGGGGCGGCCGGCGGGGCCGGGGCGGCCTGCCCCGACCCACCGGATCCCGTTCCCCCGCCGCCGGCTCCGCTGCCGCCGCCGTTGCTCCCGGCGGCGTCGCCGGTGACCCGGAAGACCCACAGGCCGCTGTTCATGTCGCTGGCCAGGACCACGTCCTTGTAGGGGAACACGCCCCAGACCACCGGCATGTCCCGGCGGCCGCCCTGGGCGGTGGCCGCGGACTGGCGGGGCGAGGTCGGCGGTGGCACGAACCAGGCCACCTCCTCGGGACGGCCGGGGTCGGACAGGTCGACCACCCTGACCCCGTCGGAGTACCAGGAGGCGTACGAGGTGTCGCCCTTGATGACGGCGTTGTGGACCGAGTAGACGCCGTCGGTGGCCACCTTCCGGTCCTTGCCGGGCACGGCCGACTCGGTGGCGAAGGTCGACAGCAGCCGGGGGCGCTCCAGCGAGCTGGTGTCGAACACCCGCTGGAAGGTCCAGCTGGCCTCCGATCCCCTCCCGACCGCCTGCATGGCCTCGTCGTTCTGGATGAACAGGGTCTCGTCCTGGTTGAACCAGCCCGAGTGGGCGCCGCGGTAGCCGTCCTCGGGCCGGTACGGGGTCTGGCCGATCAGCCGGGGGGTGGCGGGGTCGCTGATGTCCAGGAACTGCACGCCCGCCGCCCAGAAGGACGCGAACAGCTTGTTCCCCTTGTCGAACGGCCAGGCGCTGTGGTCGAACACGTCCCGCCTGGCCGCGAGCTGGCCGCGGGTCTCGGCCGGGCCGTCGCGGCGGACGTCCCAGTCGGCCAGCTGGCGCGGCCGGCGCGGGTTGGTGATGTCGATGATGCGCAGGTCGCCCTGGCGGCCCTGGCTCAGGTTGAACGAGTAGGGCACCGCGGCCAGGGCCAGCACCCGCCCGTCGGGCCGCTGGACCACGCCCATCTCGTGCACCCCCGAGACGACCCCGGTGGCGAGCCGCCCCAGCTCCTTCGGCTTCCTGGGGTTGGTGACGTCGTAGAGCGCGAGCCCGGCGAACCCCGAGGTCTGGCGCGAGCAGCGCTGGAGGCCGACGGCGGCCAGGTCGCCCTTGAACGCCTTGGTCCTGACCGACCCGACCCAGACGTCCTCCCCGTCACTCCCGGGGAACTTGGCGAACGACGCCAGCGCCTTGGGCTTGGCCGGGTTCCTGATGTCGATCGCCCAGATCCCGTTGGCCGGCCGGCAGTCCGCCGTTCGGAGATTTCCCAGGTAGGCGACGTCCTTGTGGGCCCACACATCCCCGTACCCGCCCTGCTGCGGCGGCGCCAGGTGCCCGACCACCTCGGTGTTCCAGGTCTTGGGCGCCTGCTCCTGCCCTCCCGACGCCCCGGCCGGCGCGATCCCCACCGCCAGCAGCAGCGCCAGCACGGCCACGCCGGCTCGCCGCCATCCACCCATGCGGTCCTCCGGCCAGCCGACGTCCTCCA
>CALGFH010000218.1 GCA_937881255.1 uncultured Actinomycetes bacterium | reverse complement strand
CACGGTCGTGTGCGAGCTGCTGTTCCACCCCGACGAGCAGGCCCGGCCCGGCTTCGACCCCTCCGACGCGGCCGACTTCTGGGACCTGGTCAACCGCCAGGACTGGGCCATGTGCGAGAGCGTCCAGCGCGGCATGTCGTCGCGCGCCTATTCCGGCGGCTGGTTCGCCCCCATGGAGGAGCCGAGCCTCGACATCCGCCGCTACGTCCTCGACCGCCTGGAGGACAAGGAGTGACCAGGCGCTTCGACGTCGTGGTGGTCGGGCTGGGGGCGCTGGGCAGCGCCGCCGCCTGGGCGCTGGCCGGGGCCGGGGCCAGGGTCCTGGGCCTGGAGCAGTTCGAGCTCGGGCATCACCGGGGGGCGTCGCACGACCACGCCCGGATCATCCGCCGCTCGTACCACACCCCCGGCTACGTGCGCCTGGCCGGCCTGGCCTACCAGGCCTGGGCCGAGCTGGAGTGGGAGGCCGGGGAGCGGCTGCTGGTCACCACCGGCGGCCTCGACCTGTTCCCGGCCTCCTCGGCCATCCCGCCCGGCCCCTACCGGGCCAGCCTCGAGGCCTGCGGCGTCCCCTACCAGTGGCTGGACGCCGCCGAGGTGATGCGCCGCTGGCCCGCCTTCCGTCTCGACCAGGACGTCCACGGCCTCTGGCAGGCCGACGGCGGCATCGTCCCGGCCGCCCGCGGCACCCGGCTCATGCAGCGCCTGGCCAGGGGCTACGGCGCCACCCTGGTCGACCGGTGCCCGGTGACGGCCGTCCACGACCACGGCGGCTCGGTCGAGGTGGCGACGGCCGAGGCCACCTTCGGGGCCGGCCGGGTGCTGCTCTGCACCGACGCCTGGACCGGCGACCTGGTCGCCCAGCTCGGGGCCGCCCTCCCCCTGGTCGTCACCCAGGAGCAGTTCAGCTACTACCGCCCGGCCGACCCGGACGCCTTCGCCGTCGGCCGGTTCCCGGTCTGGATCTGGATGGACGACCCCAGCTTCTACGGCTTCCCGGTGTGGCCGGGCGCCGCCCTCAAGGCCGCCCAGGACGTCGGCGGCCACCAGGTCAGCGCCACCACCCGCGGCTTCGACCCCGACCCGGCCGCCGCCGACCGCCTGGCCGGGTTCCTGCGCACCCGCCTCCCCGCCGCCGCCGGCACCCACGACCACTCCGCGACCTGCCTCTACACCCTGACCCCGGACCGCGACCTCGCCGTGGGCCCCCTGCCCGGCCACGACCGCGTCCTGGTCGCCCTGGGCGCCGCCCACGGCTTCAAGTTCGCCCCCCTCCTCGGCCGGGCCCTGGCCGACCTGGCCCTGCACGACGGCACCGAGGTGGACATCGCCCCCTTCGCCCTCGACCGCCCGGCCCTCACCACCCCCGACCCCCAGGCCAGGTACCTGGTCTGAGGGCACAGGATGGCCACCATGACCCACGACAGCGTCAAGCCGATCCGCCCATGGTGAGGCCGCGGGGGACCTACACCTGGTGGCGGTGGCCGGCCGCGGCGGCGGGCGCGAGCAGTCTGGCCTGGGACCTGACCGTGCTGCGCGACCCCGGGCCCACCACGTACTTCTGGGCGCACTCGTGGTGCTTCCAGGGCGGGGACGTCGGCTACCTCGGGCTCCAGGCTCACGACCGCCGCGACGACGGCAGCCAGGGCAGGCTGGCGGTCTTCTCGGTGTGGTCGGCGGTCGGCTGCGGCGACAACCCCGGCTGCCATCCTGGGGTGGAGGGCTCGCCGTTCTGGACCTGCCGGCTCGCCTACCGGTGGCAGCCCGGGCGCGTCTACCGGCTGCGGGTGGACCGGCTCCGTGCCGGCTGGTGGCGCGCGTCCGTCGCCGACCTCGCCGCCGGCGCCCAGACGACCGTCGGCAGCATCCAGGTGCCGGCGAGCTGGGGCGGCCTGGACCTGGCCGCCCGTGGCTCGGCGATGTGGGTGGAGTTCTACGCCGCCAACGCCCCCGGCGGGGTGGCCGCCGGAGAGCCGGTCCCGCACACCCGGGTGCGGTTCGGCACGCCGGCGGCGGATGGCGGCACGGTTGCGCCGGCCGGCCACGCCAACTGCCTCGGCGAGGGCGAGGGCGACGACTCCAGGGTCGGCGACGATGGCGACGGGGTCCTGCACGAGATGGGCATCCCGCCCCTGGGCTCGCTCGACCCCCGGTGAACGGGCCTCACCCTGGCTGAGCGGGTGGTGGACACGGTCGCTCGTCAGGCGGATCCTGTCGGCCATGAGGCGCGCGGCGGTGGGCGGGAGTCGCAGGGCGAGGGCCGCTCGCCGGCGCAAGCGCCGGATGGATCGCGTCGAGCACGACCTCAGCGTTGCCCAGTGGACCGCGCTGAAGGCGGCCTGGGGCGGGTGCGCCTACTGCGGCGCCTCCGGCACCCCGCTGCAGCGGGACTGTGTGCTGGCGCTCTCGCGCGGCGGGCGGTACACGCTCGGCAACGTCGTGCCCGTCTGCCGGTCCTGCAACACCAGCAAGTGCAACGCCGAGGTCACCGGCTGGCTGCGGCGCAAGCGACTCGACGAGCGCGCCTTCCTGCTGCGCCACCTCGAGATCAACGCCGCGCTCGACCTGCCGTCCTAGAGGCCGGACCCCGGGTGATGTCACGCCCGGCCGGTCAGTGCAGGCAGAACTCGTTGCCCTCGGGGTCCTGGAGGACGACCCAGTGCTGGCCGGCCTCGTCGTAGGCCTTGACCCGGGTGGCGCCGGCGGCCACGGCCCGCTCGACCGCGTCCGCGACCCGGCGGCGGCGGTCCTCGATCGGCGTGCCCCGGCCGCCGCTGACGTCCAGGTCCAGGTGGACCCGGTTCTTGGCCGTCTTGGGCTCGGGGACGCGCTGGAAGAACAGCCGCGGCCCGGCCCCGTCGGGGTCGACCCGGGAGGCGTACCTGTCCCAGTCCTCGCGGGGCAGGTCGTTGGCCACCGCCCACGCCTCCCAGCTCTCGAACCCGTCCGGCGGGTCCTCCTCGACATACCCGATCGCCTCCCCCCAGAAGGCGGCGAGCTTGGGCGGGTCGGCGGCGTCGAACACCACCTGGAGCCTGATGGCCATGGCGAATCTCCTCCTGGGTCAGCTCTTCCCGTCGCCGGCCAGGGCGGCCGGGTCGGTGGCCAGCTCGGCCGCGGCCGCCCCCCGGACCCACTCGACCAGGCGGGTGGCCGGGAGGCCGCGGTGGACCGCCACCTGGACCCCGAGCCCGTCGAGCAGGGCGGTCAGGCGCCAGGCGGCGGCGTCCGGGTCGGCGCAGGTGAACTCGCCGGCGGCCACCCCCTCGCGGATCACCGAGGCCAGGGTCTGCTTCCAGTGCAGGTCGAGCTGGCGCGACACCTCGGCCAGCTCGGGGCTGCGCAGGGCCTGGCCCCAGGCGTCGATCCAGAGCAGCCACGCCTCCGAGGACCCGGCGGGGGAGTAGAGCCGCAGGATCCGGTCCAGCCGCTGGGCGGCGCTGCCCTCCCCGGCGGCGGTCGCCGACAGCCGGTCCAGGTCTTCGGAGGCGGCGTACCGGAACGCCTCCCCGAGCAGGGTCTCCTTGTTGGTGAAGTGATAGAACACCAGCCCGGTCGACACCCCGAGAGCGGCGGCCACGTCGCCCACCCGGGTGCTCGCGAACCCGCGGGCGATCACCTCACGGCAGGTCGCCCTGAGGATCTCCTCCCGGCGGACGTCCGCCTTGATCCGCGCCACGGCCGCAGTGTATCGACCGGCTGGTCCCGGGGTTGCCTCCCGACTTATACTGACTGAAGAGTCAGTTGAAGTAGGCTGGAGGTCCGACCATGCTGGACGCCACCGCTCCGCCCTTCGACCCGGTGGATCTGGAGCCGTCGCTGCGGCCGTTCGGTCAGAGCCGGATGCTCCCGCGCGACGCCTACGTGTCGCCGCGGGTGTTCGCCTACGAGCAGGAGCACTTCTTCGCCGGGTCCTGGACCTGCGTCGGCCGCGAGGGAGACCTGGAGGGGACGGGCGCCCAGCGGGCGGTCAAGGTCGGGCAGGCCGGGGTGCTGCTGGCCCGGGGCGGCGACGGGAAGGTGCGGGCCTTCGCCAACACCTGCCGGCACCGCGGCCACGAGCTGCTCGGGGTCGGCGAGCGGACCACCAGGCGGACCGTGCTCTGCCCCTACCACGCCTGGACCTACGACCTGGACGGCTCCCTGCGGGGCGCGCCCGGGTTCCGCGAGCACACCGAGTTCCGCCCGGCCGAGCACGGGCTGGTCGAGCTGCCGCTGGAGAGCTGGCACGGGTTCCTGTTCGTCAACGGCTCCGGCGACGCCCCGCCGTTCGCCGAGCACGTCGGGGCCCTCGACGACCTGGTCGCTCCCTACCGGCCGGAGCGGCTGGTCCCGCTGGTCAGCCACGAGTACGACCTGGACTGCAACTGGAAGGTCATCCTCGAGAACTACCACGAGTGCTACCACTGCCCGCTCATCCACCCCGAGCTGTGCCAGGTCAGCCCGCCGGCCAGCGGCGACAACTTCGAGCTCGACGGTGCCTGGGTCGGCGGCACCATGGACCTCAAGGACCACGCGGCCACCATGTCGCTGGACGGCCACAGCGACGGCGTGCCCATCCCGGGGCTGGACGGCGAGCGGCTGCGGACCGTCGCCTACCTCGGGCTGTTCCCCAACCTCCTGCTCAGCCTGCACCCCGACTACCTGATGACCCACCTGGTGGAGCCGCTGGCCGCCGACCGGAGCCACGTCGTCTGCACCTGGTACTTCCCGCCCGAGGCGACCGGGCGGCCCGGCTTCGACCCGGCGTACGCGGTCGACTTCTGGGACAGGACCAACCGCCAGGACTGGTCGGCCTGTGAGTCGGTGCAGCGGGGCATGAGCTCTCCCCACTTCACGCCCGGCCCCCTGGCCCCGGCCGAGGACGCCGTCTACCACGTGGTCACCATGATCGCCCGCGCCTACCTGGGCGAGCGGCCGAGCGCCCTGCCCCGGGCCAGCGGCACCGCCCGGACCCAGGAGCCGTCCCCGGTCAGGTAGGCGTCCACGGCCAGCCCGGCCTCGGCCAGGGCGGCCGCCAGGGCCTCGTCGTCGAGCCGCTCGGCGGTGAACCTCTGGGTCCACACCCGCTCGTCCACCTGGTACTCGGCCGTGGCCGTGAGCAGCCCCGGTCCGGGCCGGCTCAGGTCGCGCAGCCGGAAGGTGATCCCGCCGTCGGTCCGCTCTCCGTCGACCGCCTCGTCGAACCAGGCCAGCGGGTGCCGCTGGATGAGCACGCAGCCGCCCTCGTCCACATGCCGCCGGCACGCCTCCAGGAACCGCCGCCGCAGCTCGCCGTCGTCGGTGTTGACCAGAAAGGACGCCAGCAGCACGACCTCGAAGCGCCGTCCCAGGTCGAGCTCCTGGATCCTGGCCTGGACGGTCTCGGCCCCGACCGAGGCCACGCCGGCCGAGGTCGAGGCCGTGCTGCCCGCGCCCGACCCATCCCGGTGGGTGTCGGCCTCGCGGACCCAGGCCAGCATCTCCGCCGACTCGTCCACCGCCACCACCGGGTGCCCGAGGGCCACCAGCCGACGGGTCACCCGCCCAGCCCCGGCCCCCAGCTCCAGGATCCCGGCCCCGGCAGGGATCGCCGCATGCACGACCTCGGGTTCGCCCATCGCCGGCAGCACCCGGTAGAGCTCGACCGCACACCCATCCGGCGTGATCACCCCGGGCCCAGTGCCGCGTTGCGTTCCCGGCTCCCGGTTCATCGACTCGGTCTGGTCCGCGGTTCATCGCCCGGGTTCCGGTCGCGGCTCACGACCCGCTCCCACCTCCCGGCCGTGCGTTACCCGGATCCGCCTCCGCCCCCGCCTCACCCGGACCCCGCCTCCCGCCCGCGCGTCACCCGGACCCGCCGCTGCCGGGTCCCCCGGTGGGGGAGCGTAGCCGACCCGGAATCGGGGTGCGCTGGGTTGTCCACAGCCCTCCACAGCCCACAGCCCTGTCACCCTCAGCCTCGGTCGCGGCGCGTGCCCCGGACCCGGGATCAGGGGGCGGGGAGGGTGGCGGCGAGGCGGGTGCCGGAACCGGTGCGGCCGGAGACGGTGGCCCGGGGGTGGCGGGCGAGGTCGTCCCAGCGCATGCGGAGGGTGGCGGTGGCGCCGCGGGGGCCCTTGACCACGACCTGGGCGGTGACCTTGCCGGTGCCGGTGTTCCAGGTGGCGGTGCCGTCGACGGTGGTGTCGGCGACGAACCGGACCTTGTGAAGGTCGAACTTGACGCTGACGTCGCCTTCGAGGGTGAACCAGCCGCCGCGGAGGCCGTGGCCGCGCGACCCGGGCAGGTACCACCACTGGGCGATGGCGTCGCCGACGGCGGCCGCCCCGACGGTGGCCAGCTTGAGCCCGGCGGCGCCGGCCTGGTTGCCCTTGCGGGCGGTGGCCGGGGTGGCCCCGGACAGCCGGCGGGGGAAGTCGCCGACCACGCGGACCTCGGGGATGCGGCTGGCGCAGGACACGTCCATGGTGTGCAGCCGCTCGGGGTGGCGCACGAACTGGCGGACCAGCCCGCTGGCGCAGCCGTAGGGGTCGGCCAGCGCGGTCACGTGGATGGTGTTCTCCACCTTGACCCAGCGGGCCGACGGGCCGAGCTGCTCGGCCACGACGGCGCCGTCGGTCCAGGTGGTCAGGGTGTCGAGCCCGCCCGACAGGACCAGCACGGGCAGGGTCGGCGGCACCAGCGGCGGCCGCCCGGTGATGGGCGGGTCGTCGCGGACCGGGGCCGGCCAGTGGAGGCAGTCGTCGAACTCGGCCACCGGGGAGGTCGCCCACTCCTCGACGGTGAACGGCGCGAAGGCGCCGTCGGGCAGGGCGTCCACGGCGGCCTCGTACTGGGCCTGGCGGACGGCCAGCGGCGCCCGCATGTCGAACGCCTGCGGGTAGTCGGTGCAGTAGACGGCGCTGTACTGGCCGGCCGACCACTCCCGCACCGGCCCGCCGTCGGCGGTGTAGAGGGACTTGGCGGCCAGCCGGAGCAGCGGCGCCCCGTCCCGGCGCTCCAGCACCGCCCGGGCGGCGGCGTCCAGCTCGCGGTAGACCCCGGCGTCGGAGCCGGCGTTGTTGACCAGCGCGATCAGGACCCCGACGTCGACCTTCCAGGTGGAGGGGGCGCTGCCCGGCTCGCGGGTCTGGCCGACCACCGGGGCGCGGCGCAGCCGCTCGGCCAGGGCCCCGACGCGGGCCATCGACGACCCGGGGGCGGCCAGGGCGCAGGCCACGCTGCGCCGGCAGGCCAGGTCGAAGGCGATCCGGGCCGTCTCGATGGTCGAGATGTAGAACGGGTCGGTGCCCAGCACCGGCCAGGTGGCGTCCAGGGTCAGCGACCGCAGCAGCCCCGGGTAGCGGGCGGCGAAGGTCTGGCCGAAGTAGCTGCCGTAGGAGTCGCCGTACAGGTCGACCGGCCCGGTCTCCAGGGCGGCGAGCACGTCGGCCAGGTCGCGGGCGGCGTTGGCGGTGCCGTACAGGTCGCTGCCGTGCACGAAGCCGCCGCCGGGGAGCGGCCGGGCGGTGTTGAGCTGGTTGCCGCAGGCCGCGACCCGCCGGTCGTACTCGTCGTCGCCAAGGGCCAGGTGCCAGCGCTGCAGCGGCCGGCAGTTGATCAGCGCCGAGGCGCCGGTCCCGCGGTTGTCGACCAGCAGCAGGTTGCGCGAGCGCTGGAGGCCGCCGAACAGCTCGATGTAGTAGTCGCGGCTGCCGGTGCTCGGGTAGCCGGGGCCGCCCTCGACGGCCACCATCGTGCCCACCGGGGCCTGCTCCGCCGGGTACCACTCGAAGTTGACCGGGATCGTCCCGGCGGCCGGGTCGGCCCGGTCGAACGGCACCCGGAGCGTCCCGCACCAGGCGCCGTCCACCTCCTCGCACGGGTCGAGGCGCAGCCGGCCGACGGCCAGCTGGTCGTCGGTCTCCTGGGCCACGGCCATGGCCGGGGCCAGGCTGACGGCGGTGACCACCGCCAGCAGCAGGGCCGGGACGAACCGTGACCGACGATGGCGCATACGCGATGATGGACAGATGCTGAACGATGGGTCAATCCTTCGTTCAGCCGAGGTGGCGGGGGATGCGACGGTTCCAGAACCGGGCCCAGCGAAGCTCGTCACCTTCGCGGGCCTCGAGCTCCAGCTGGACCTCGAAGGCGTCGGCGTCGCCTCGGAGGTCGAGCCGGGCGCTGGTGGCGACGGTCGCCTCCGGCCACTCGACGCGGTAGTCGGCCGACCCGCGGGCCCAGGTCGGCCCCGGCCGGTCCAGCGCCACCCCGACCGTCCCCCGGTACCGCTCGACCAGCACCGACCCGTCGGGCAGCTCGGTCCGGCCGCCGTGGTCGATCTCGGCCTCGGTCTGGTGCCCGAGCACGTCCCGCACCACCCGCCAGCGGGTCGGGGGGTCCGGGGGGCTCATGGCCCGGCCCCGGCGAGCCGAGGGTCCGCACCCGGGTCCCCGGCTTCGGCCTCGGTCGGCTCGGCCGGGTCGGCGGGGCGGGCGGAGCGAGCGAGGGCGGCGGCGCCGGGCTCGGCCCCTCCAGCACCGGCAGGGTGAGGGTGGACCCGTCGCGCTCCACCGTCAGGGTCACCGGCCCCGGCGGCGGCACCAGGTTGGGCCAGTCCGACCCGGCGAGCGAGAGCCGCAGCCGGTGCCCGGCCGGGAACACCCACGAGGTCACGTCCAGCTCCAGCTCGACCGTCTCGACCACCCCGGGCCGCAGCGGCTCCGGGTCGGTCCGCGACCGTCGCTGGGTCAGGTTGAGGAACCCGCGCGCCACCAGGGTCGAGGTCCTGTCCGGGAGCACGTCGCACAGCTTGGCCGACAGGAACGCCACCGGCGCCGACGACCCCACCCGGGCCACCAGCCGCGGATGGCCGAGGAGCTCCAGCTCCCGCTCCAGCTCCCAGTCGTAGGCCAGCGAGTAGGCGTCGTCGGCCCGCTGGTCGTCCGGCTGCCCGAACGGCAGGTGCCCGGCGCAGCTGATCCAGGCCGCGCTGCCGACGTCGGGCCGCACCTCCAGCCGGTCGACCGCCGAGCCGCCCGGGTCGGCGTCCAACCGGTCGGCCGTCCCGGCGACCTGGGCCGGGCCCGCTCCGCCGGCGACCGGGGCGGGGTCGGGGCGGCGAGGGTCGGGGGCCGGGTGCCCGGCCGGTCCCAGGGCCAGGGTGAGGCTGGTGGCCCGGTCCGGGGGCCAGGCCGGTTCGTCGCGCCAGACGCCGGGCTGCTCGTCGAGGTCGGGGGCGGGCCGGGTGCTGTGGCGGACGAACACGGTCACCGGCGGGCCCTCGTCGACGCCGTTGCGCTCGCCGTGCAGCCAGCGGTCCCACCAGCGGGCCATCTCCGGGATCAGGTCGATCCGCGGCCCGGGCAGGGAGTTGTCGGTGGCCATGTGGCTCCAGGGCCCGAACAGCAGCCGGGCCGGCGCCTCGAGCCGCTCCAGCACCCGGAAGGTGGCGTTGCGGTAGCCGTCGGCCCAGCCGGCGACCAGCATCGTCGGGCAGGCGATCCGCCCGTAGCCCGGCCGCAGCGAGCCCTGACGCCAGTACGGCCCGTCGGCCTGCTCCTCCAGCCACCGCAGCAGCCACGGCTCCAGGCCCTCGACCCGCTCGCGCCACCGCTCCCGCCAGTCCGGCCCGGCGATCGCCGGGACCGGCGGCAGGGCGTTCAGGGCGACCATGTACAGCGGGTAGTCGACCAGGTCGAGCAGCTTCACCTTCAGCGCCGGCGGCGCTCAGCCGCGCGACCTGGAGCGAGTTGAACCGTTACCTGAGACAT